>DASQJI010000734.1:0-21580 GCA_035631175.1 Parafilimonas sp. | reverse complement strand
AATGAAATGGGCGAAAGCACCCGCGGCGAAACGCACTTAAAAATTGCCAAGCACAGAAACGGGTCGCTCGAAAATATCAAACTGCGTGCTTTACTACATATCCAGCGATTCGAAGAGTGGGATGGAGACACCGGCGCAAATCCTCTCGGCAGCCAATGGAAACCATTAAATCCGCCGCCAGGTAAGACGGGCGGAGACGACAATGCCCGCTTATTCATTCAGAAAGGAAGCCGGATGAACAACGGCGAATTTGACGAAGGTTTGGAAGAAGAAAATCCATTTTAATGTTTTCGTCTGGTCGTGTTGTTGAGTGAAAGAGGGAAGTCTATCCCCCTCTAAAAATTTTCCTTTCTTAATTTTAGCAGATGTTTCCAGCTGTTTCAGTGGAGCTGCATAAAAACGGCAGGCCTGTAAAAATTCATCTCATTTCAACGGGAGCCGTATCCGTCAAAACAAAATTCCGCGATGCCAGGAAGACGGGTGTTTGGGCCATGATCGATTTCATGCTCGACAAAAACTTCACCGAATGGATGCCGATATGGGTGATGATCATTGAGCATCCGGCCGGAGTTTTTGTGATCGATACGGGCGAGAACGCCGACGTTAATAATCCTGGCTATTTTAAGTCATCCGGTTTGTTTGCAAACTGGTTTGACACGACTCAATTCAAATTCGATGTGAAACCAGAGGAAGAAGTGGGCCCTCAGCTCGGAAAACTCGGGATCAAAAATGCTGACATCACCTCTGTTATTTTAACACACCTTCACCTCGACCATATCGACGGGCTAAGATATTTTCCAAACACTAAGATCCTTGTCAACAAGTTTGAATGGGACAAACCTTTCGGAGATCTGCCAAAACTATATCCTTCATGGTTCAAACCAACACTCGTGGATTTAAATGACCGGTACGATGTTTTCGATCGCGCATTTTATTTGACGCCGGGTAAAGAAATGGTTTTTGTACAAACGCCCGGGCACACATACGGGCATTGCTCTGTCATCGTTGATTGCGACGAAGCTTGCATTTTTTTTGGGGCAGATATTTGTTATTCGCAGGACCAGTTGGTTAATGAACGATATTCCGGCACAAATGCAAAACATGCGCTGGCGCAGGATACTTATACCAAAGTGAAGGCGTTTTCAAAGGGACGAAATGTGATTTTTATTCCGTCGCATGATCAGCATGCAGGACAGAGGTTGAAAAAACTGACACCGGTTTTTTGACTTTATTTTTGATTGACATGCACGGTAACACGACAATTAGAAAATCATCTTACTTTAATCTTTGATGAATCTCCCATACTTCTACGAAGAAAATATCCAGGGGCCGGTGCACACCCTCACTGAAGAAACAAGCAGGCATTGTGTGCAAGTTCTGCGGATGAAGAACGCCGAACAATTGCAGTTGACAGATGGCAAAGGCAATCTTTTTTTTGCCACCATCTCTGACGCGAATAAAAAGCATTGCAAGGTTGTTGTCGATAATTTGCGGGGGCATGTTGATTCTGCACCTGGAACAAAAAAAGTTTGCATAGCGATCTCACTCCTCAAAAATCCCTCTCGCTTTGAATGGTTCTTAGAAAAAGCTGCAGAGATAGGAGTCGCTGAAATAATACCGCTCATTTGCGAACACACAGAGAAAGAAAATTTTCGGTATGAAAGGATGAACAATATTCTGATCTCCGCCATGCTTCAAAGCAGGCAAACATGGTTATGTGAATTACGTCAACCAGAAAAATTCGATGACGCGATCGATAGCGCGTCTCCCGGTTTGAAACTGATTGCGCATTGTGCAGAAGAGAAAAAGGAAAATATTGCGGACATGGCCAGAATCGTTAACAACGTATGCATTCTCATCGGACCTGAAGGGGATTTTTCGCGCAGAGAAATACAGGCAGCTACAGAGAAAAACTTTATCCCTGTCAGCCTTGGTAATACAAGGCTGCGGTCGGAAACTGCCGGACTCGTAGCGGCCACATTATTGATGAACGAAAGAATAAGAAAATAAACACTGTGCCAAAATAGCCGACTGATTAAATTCAAAAGCTCTATTTTACGCCCTTCAAAAAATTTAAATGAAACATAGATTTTTATTCGGTATGGTTTCTTTGACCGCCTGCGTTATCATTTCCTGTAATGGAAAAAAGGAATACGTCGCTCAGCAATACATTGATACCCGTGGTCTCGATTCAAGTTTGAAACCTGGCGATAACTTTTTTCTTTATGCTGTTGGTAAATGGTATGACACGGTGAAGATCCCGTCGACCGAAATGGGCGTTGGTTCCTTTTTCGATTTAGAAAAAAGAACGCGTGATCAGCTACAAACAATCCTGCAATCTGTTTCTGATGGTAAGCAGGCTGCGGGCAGCATAGAACAAAAGGTCGGCGATTTTTATGTATCGGGACTGGACACTGCAACCCTGGAGAAAAGAGGTTACGACCCCGTGAAGCCGTATCTCGCCAGGATCGATTCAATCAAAACGCCGGCAGAAATAATGAAGTATGTGGCGGAGATGCAGGCACAGAACGTAAATCTGTTATTTATGTTTGGCGTCATCCCTGATGATAAAAACAGCGCGATGAATATTGCCGCCTTTATGCAGGGCGGCATCGGGCTTCCCGACAGGGATTATTATTTTCGAAGTGACCCGGCAACAATGGCTGTTGTGTCAGCGTATAAGAAGTACATCGAAAAACTTTTTACGCTTACGGGTGATGACTCGGTTAGGGCGGCAAAAAAAGTTTCCATGGTGTACGACCTTGAAACGAAAATGGCAGGAAGCCACAAAACAAATGTTGCATTGCGTGATCCGCAGACCAATTATCATAAAATGCTCGTTGCTCAACTCGACAAGGAGATGCCCGCATTCGCCTGGACATCCACTTTGAATCAAATGGGAATTCATACTGATTCAGTAAATGTTCAGCAACCTGAATTTTATCAGAAAACAAATGAGCTGCTAAGAAATGCGTCTGTTGATCAATGGAAAGCATACCTGCGTTTTCAAACGATAGCGGCTTATGTAAACGTCCTCAGCGATGAATTTGAGAACGCAGATTTCGATTATGAGAAAACAATAACCGGGCAATCCGAAATCAAGCCACGCTGGGAACGGATCGTAAGTTCCACCGACGGTCATCTTGGCGATGCACTCGGCGAATTGTATGTAAAGAAATATTTTCCCGAATCGTCGAAAGCACGCATGCTTGAACTCGTCGACAATCTGCAAAAAGCCTTTGCAGCACGAATCGATCATTTGGACTGGATGAGCGACAGTACGAAAGCAAAGGCAAAAGAGAAATTGAACGCGTTCATAAAAAAGATAGGTTATCCTGACAAATGGCGAGACTACAGCAAAGTGACCATCGATCGCAGCAAATATTTCGAGAACCGTGTGTCAGCTGATATAAATAATTATGAGTACCAGGTTGCGAAGGTGGGCAAACCTGTTGATCGTACCGAATGGGGCTTAACGCCACCAACCATAAACGCGTACTATAATCCTTATTTTAATGAAGTTGTTTTTCCTGCGGGCATTTTGCAGTCGCCGTTTTTCGACGCAAACGCTGATGATGCCGTTAACTATGGCGGTATCGGTGCGGGCATTGGTCACGAAATGACTCATGGTTTTGATGACCAGGGGGCACAATATGATAAAGACGGCAATCTCAAAAATTGGTGGAGCAAAGAGGACAGCGAAAAATTCGCTGCAAAAACAAAATCAGTTATTGATCTCTATAATACGTTTACGGTTCTTGATAGTCTGCATATTAACGGGGCACTCACGAACGGAGAAAATATTGCCGACATAGGCGGGCTTGCTATTGCATACGACGCGTTCAAGTTAACCAAGCAAGGACAGGACACAACAAAGATAGACGGGCTCACGCCTGATCAGCGTTTCTTTTTATCCTTTGCACAAATTTGGAAAATAAGAATGAAAGACGAACTCATGCGCACGATCATCAACACCAATCAGCATTCGCCATCGATGTGGCGTGTTAATGGTGCCTTGATGAACTGTAGTCCTTTTTACACCGCATTTAATGTGCAGCCGGGTGATAAGATGTATAGGCCCGATAGTGCACGCATAAAGATCTGGTGAAATAATTTTTTGCGTAATAACTTTTCGTGGGTACTTTCGCGCATCAATGAAACAAAAGAAACATACAAAGTGTACAAAGATCTTCGTTAACACGGAAGGTGCATAGTTTGTATGTTCAAGAATATAACTGAAAGCCTTCCACAAAACGGAAGGCTTTTTTGTTACGAAATTATTATAACATTTATTCATTAAAACTGGTTCATCCGCCTTTGGATGTCTTTTATGAAAGTTGCAGTAGTAGGAGCCACTGGTTTAGTTGGTTCAAAAATGTTACAAATCCTGGAAGAAAGAAATTTCCCGGTAACGGAATTGATACCGGTGGCCAGCGAACGTTCGGTTGGCAAAGACGTGTCGTTCAAGGGCAGCACCTATAAAGTTGTTTCTGCCGACGATGCGATTGCAGCAAGACCGGCTGTTGCATTGTTTTCCGCCGGCGGAAGCACCTCTTTGGAATTGGCTCCAAAATTTGCAGCAGCTGGAATCACGGTGATAGACAATTCAAGTGCATGGCGTATGGACCCGACAAAAAAACTGGTGGTACCGGAGTTGAACGCAGATGTGTTGACAGAAGATGATAAGATCATCGCTAATCCTAACTGCTCTACGATTCAAATGGTGGTTGCATTGAATCCACTGCATAAGAGATATAAAATAAAAAGAATTGTTGTCAGCACTTATCAAAGTGTGAGTGGCACCGGCAAGAAGGCGGTTGATCAGTTATTCAATGAGCGTGACGGGATCAACGATGGTCCGATGGCTTATAAATACCAGATCGACCTGAATGCAATTCCGCAGATAGACGTTTTTCTTGAAAATGGTTATTCAAAAGAGGAAATGAAAATGGTGCACGAAACAAAGAAGATCATGCGCGACGATGATATTCGCGTGACTGCGACAACGGTTCGAATTCCGGTTATCGGTGGCCACAGCGAAAGTGTAAACGTTGAATTTGATAATGATTTTGATGTCAATGAAGTGAAACAACTGTTGCGCGAAGCGCCCGGCGTTGTCGTACAGGACGATCCGTCTCAGCAGCTTTACCCGATGCCTTTGTGGGCACACGAAAAAGATGAAGTATTTGTCGGCAGGATAAGAAGAGACGAAACACAAGCGAACACGTTGAACTTATGGATCGTTAGCGACAATCTTAGGAAAGGCGCTGCTACGAATGCAGTTCAAATCGCCGAATATCTTCTTGAACATAAGTTATTAAAGGCCGGGAATAAATTGGAAGCTATCGAGCACTGATCTTTGAGGACAAAGGATAGCGAAGGTTACGATATTGCATCATATCAACTTTAACGCTGCCGACAACGATCGGGCTTTCCACACGTAACGGAATGTGGTTTGCATCATCACTTACCCACACTTCCATTTTTTCACCACCCTCAAACATAGTCCCCTTTACGAGCAATGGTTTGAACCTAATCGCCCTGAATTTCCCGTATCGCGTTTTTATAATTTCTTTCCCCATGTAACGGATGTAAAGGTTGTACACCTGGTTATCAAGAAACATGGAAAAAGGAATTTTATCGTCTACCTTATATCTGTTGAAATCGATATTCCGCGCATAGTAAATAGCACTCAGCACATCCTGCACGCAGTTGGGTACTTTAAAAACTCCGCTTAAGGTAGTTGCAGTATTGTTCTGTTGATTGAACGTAACATCTTCGCGTTTTGTGTAGCCGCCTTCATCTACATTACGGATGAACTTAACCGGTTTTAGCGTGGCGGTATCAAAGTAGCTTTCATACCGGTCTCTTACTTTGAATATCCAATCATAATGAGAATTCGAGTGGCCTTCACCTACCACGTGATATACGGGCCGGTTATTATATCTTTCGAGGGTTGTTGTGAACGAAGCCGTTCCTGCATTAATGTATAACCCGATCACATTGTAGAATACGTTAAGGGTTAAAACTTCGTTAGGCGCGAACGCAGTGTTCCGGGTGCCGCAAAAATCATCGCCGGCAGAAAGGGTAAGATAGATCAGGGAGCCCATCACAGTTGAAAAAAATTTTCTCACGCGCTTGTACTTTTTTCCTGCTTTTTAAAAATTTTTATGCCCAACAAAAACAAACTTCCGGCTATGGAAGGGATTATGAGGTTGACAAACCAGATCACCGACGTTGTAACAACAACTCCAAACACATCGGCGGTGAGCAATCCGAATAACTGCCTTCCCGCCTCGCCCCGTATACCTACATCAGCAAATGGAATTGTTGGCAAGATCGCCAGTAAAAGAAATAATACGCAAGTGGTGCATACGGCATCCGCAAAATCAATCTCCACGCGTAACACGTGCAATACTAGTACATATTGAACTATAAAAACGACAAAACGTATACAAGACAAATTTAAAATTCTTGTTAACTCCTTCCAATGGAATGTCTCAAGTTGTTCAATAAAGTACTTGTAACGAAAGACGAAGGGAATTTTCTCAAACAGCATCGTTAGCCATGATAAACGGAAATAAGTAAAGATCAGTAACACCGTTCCCATCGCTATCATCGATATCACTCCGTCAACCCAAAGGACCGAGATCCCCTGCATTTCCGGATTTGTTCCCCAACTGTAATAACGTAAATAAATCAAAGACCCAATACCAGCAACCAGTGTGACGATCAACTGGCTCATGCTTCCTGCGATATTTAACGCTACGGAACGGAGCCGGTTGCCTTCCCGCATATACAGTGCGCGGGCCGGATATTCGCCGAGGCCGTTCGGTAGGAACAAAGACAAAGCAAGCCCCGATAATACTGCCTTAATAGATGTTAAAAAACTTACTCTTTCAACCGGTCGCATCAGCAACTGCCACTTGCGGGCCTCGATGCCCCAATTAGCGCAGGCTAGTAAAACAAGCAATACAGCCTGCCAGATGCCACCATTTGAAAATGTATTTTTTAGAAGTGACAATTTCCCGGGAAGGTCTGGTTGATGCTTTACTTTTATGTAAATAACGAATCCGAGTACAATGAATAAGGCCGGGCCCAGCACGTAATTCAATAATATTTTCAACCGTTTATTCAGAAATATCCATTTAGCTGTAAAGCATTTCCTAAGTGTGGCCTCCGCTTACCGAAGCAAAATAGTATTTTCACGGAACAATGAATCCATCCCGCACAACAATTTTGGGTATCGATCCGGGGACCGTAGTTATGGGATATGCTGTTCTTGAGGTGAATGGCAAGTCCATTCAGTTAGTCAGCATGGACGTATTAAAACTGATGCCCGAAAGAGATACATACCGGCGGCTGGAAATGATATTTTCAAAAGTATGTGAGCTAATTACATTATACCATCCTACGATGTTTGCGATCGAGGCGCCGTTCTTTGGAAAAAACGTACAGAGCATGCTTAAACTCGGTCGCGCGCAAGGCGTAGCAATTGCAGCAGCGATGCAGGCCTCGCTGCCGGTATCAGAATACTCGCCAAAGCGCGTGAAGCAATCTATCACGGGGAATGGCAATGCCACCAAAGAACAGGTGTTCAAAATGCTGCAAAGGCTAATGACATTAGAGGAACGGCCGCATTTTTTCGACGCGAGCGATGCGCTCGCTGTTGCGGTTTGTCATCATTATTCATCTTTCAGCGATGGATTAGTTAAGAAAAAACCATTGCGCGGCTGGGCAGATTTTCTTTCCCGGAATCCCGACCGGCTAAGTTCGCTAAAATGAGATAGAAGCTGCGTAACTGCGGGACCATGCGTTACATCGATCACGCAATTAACGGATCAGCCGTTCAACTTTTCGATAATTTTTTGTTGTGCTTCTTCGAGCTGATGCTCGCTTAACTTCATTTTTCCGCGGGTGAAATTCAAGTCGTCGGCAGAATTTATTGGAACAAGATGAAGATGAGCATGCGGCACTTCGAGACCAATAACAGCGATGCCGCAGCGGTTGCAGTTGAATGATCGTTCGATGGCCTTTGCGATCGGCTTAGCAAAAACCAAAAGCGAGCTGAGATATTCATCGCCAAGATCAAACATATTGTCCACATTTGTTTTTGGTACCACTAAAGTATGGCCTTCAACGAGTGGAAAGATGTCGAGGAAAGCAAAGAATCTTTCGTCTTCAGCGATTTTGTACGAAGGAATTTCGCCGGCGATGATCTTCGAAAAAATGCTCATGGTCATCTGAATTTTGGAACGAGGAAATTGGGAAATTTTCTATTTCGATCAAAATAAAAAAGCTGCATCGCAGCTTCGATGATTCGGGCGTCGAAGTATTTACAAAGTAATTTCGTCCACTTTGAATTTGATGATACCCGTAGGAGCTCTTACTTCTGCGACTTCGCCTTTTTGTTTACCAAGCAATCCCTGCCCAATAGGTGATGAAATTGATATCTTGTTTGCTTTAAGATCAGCTTCTTTTTCACCAACGATCTGGTAAGTCACGGTTTTTTTTGTTGCGATATTGGTGATTGTTACCCTGGTTAAGATGGACACTTTACTGGTGTCAATTTCACTTTCATCCACAATCCTGGAATTTGCGATCTGACTTTCAAGCAAAGCGATCTTTGCTTCTAGCATTCCCTGTGCTTCTTTTGCAGAATCGTATTCCGCATTTTCTTTCAAATCGCCTTTTTCACGGGCCTCAGCAATGGCGCGGGATGCAGCCGGCCGGTCAACTGATTTCATTCGTTGCAACTCCTGCCGCATTCTTTCAAACGCGTCTTTTGAAACGTACATTACATCGTTCATACTCACAGGTTTTAAAAGAGATAAAAAAAATACAACGCCGCACATTCCATGCAGCGTTGCACAACACAAATATAGAAATCATTTGCCTAAAAATGAAAAAGAAAGCTTAAAAGTAACCGGAGGATTTCTACGACCAAACAGTTTCCCGGTTGCCTGATTTACAGGCATCGCTTTTCATCCAACTTATCCAAAACTATTTTTGCCATTTTGTAGAAAGCCTCGTGGCTATATCCGGCAATATGCGGAGTGATGATAACATTTTTTCGCGCGGCCAGGTTTTGTAATTGTGTTTTCTCGTGCTCGTTATAAGCAGACAGGTTTTCGTTTTCAAGAACGTCAATGCCGGCGGCACGCACGAGCTGATTATCGAGCGCATCAATGATTGCGGATGTGTCCGAGACTTTGCCCCGGCATGTGGTGAGAAAGATCGGTTTTTTTTCCAGCTGCTGAAAAAAGTGCTGATTCGCGTAATGCAGCGTTTCTTCTGTAAGAGGCAGATGCAAACTTATGACGTCCGCGTAACGCGCGATCTGGTCCGGCTCGGCCTCTCTCACATAACCTTTTGCAAACCCGAATTTATATTTGTCATGAGCGAGCACGGTGCAATTAAACGGTTCGAGCAATTTCGCAAATGCGGAACCCGTGTTGCCATAACCATAAATGCCTACAGTTTTTCCGCTCAGTTCCTCGCCGCGGTTCGCTTCGCGTATCCATTTTCCCTGCTTCACTTCCTCAAAGCTGCTGGTAATATTGTTCAGTAAGTTCAATAATAACCCAAGCGCATGTTCTGCTACTGCATTGCGGTTCCCTTCCGGGCTGCTCACGCAAACGATGCCTTTGCTTTCTGCATACGGTACATCGATCAATTCCATGCCGCTTCCCAACCTTGCGATCCATTTCAACTGCCGTGTTTTTTCCAACAGGTTTCGGTCAACTTTCAGCCGGGTGGTTACAACGAGTCCCGTCGCGTCAACGATCAAGGACTGTAACTCTTCATAAGTAACCGCGGGAATGTGCGATACGTCGTATCCTTTTAAATGCAGCTCGTCAATTAAATATGAATGAACCCTGGCCGTAACGATCGCTTTCTTTTTTATCATACTTCTTTCATCTTGAATGTAAGGTTTGCAAAATCTTCAACGCTTAACTGTTCCGCACGTTTATCGAAGATCGCATCTGTAAGAATATCGTCGTCGAACAATGAACGTACAGCGTTGCGTAATTTTTTTCTTCGTTGGTTGAATGCCGTCTTCACTAACGTAAATAATTCTTTTTCAGTTTTCGGCTGCACAGGCGCACTGCGAATGTTCAGTTCAATCACACCACTCATTACTTTCGGAGGCGGCACGAAGCATGAAGGCGGAACATCAAAAAGATAATGCACATCATAGAACGCCTGGACCAGCACGCTTAATATGCCATAGCTTTTGCTGTTTGGTTTTGATATGATGCGCTGAGCGACTTCCTTTTGAAACATACCGATGACAGCAGGTACTTTTTCTTTCCATTCCAATATTTTAAAGAGGATCTGGGATGAAATGTTGTATGGAAAGTTGCCGATAATAATGAACTCCTGTTCGAACGGAGCAGATGCCTCCAGGAAATCTTCATGGATTAATTTTCCGTTCAATTCCGGATAAGCCCTTGAGAGGTAATTAACTTTTTCTTCGTCCAACTCGATTGCCTTAAAATCGATACCGTCAATATTAAGCAGGAATTTTGTAAGCGCACCACCGCCGGGACCGATTTCGAGCAGCCTTTCAAATTTTTGTTTTCCCAGCGCAGAAATAATTTTTCGGCAAACATTTTCATCTTTCAAAAAATGCTGCCCGAGAGATTTTTTCAGCGTGTAGTGCATGAAAGCAAAGGTATTGGTTGACGATGTAGTTAACAGGTTAACAAGTTGATAAGTTGACAGGTAAACAAGTAGTGTTATCGGCTTCTGCACTCCGGACATTTCCACATAATCCCTACTTTTACCGCAAACAACATTCTACATGGGGAACGAACAGCAAAAGCCGTTGATTGGATTTACCTGCGGCGACCTGAACGGTATAGGCATTGAACTTATTATAAAAGCGCTGAGCGATAGTCGAATTTTTGAGCAATGCACGCCCGTAATTTTTGCAAGCAATAAAAGCATCAATTTTTACCGGAAATCCCTGCCCGAAATAAATTTCGCTTACCAGGCGGTTAGGGACTTTTCGAGGATAAGCCAAAAACAAGTCAACATTTTTAACTGTTGGGATGAAGAAGTGCCCATCAACCCGGGACTGTTGAATGAAACAGGCGGCAAGTATGCAAAAATATCTTTACAACAAGCGGCAAAAGCACTGAAAGAAATTCAGATACATGGACTCGTTACCGCGCCCATTCATAAAAAAAATATTCAGTCAGCAGACTTTGCTTACACGGGACATACACCATTTTTGAAATCCATGTTTGCATTAAAGGATGTGCTCATGTTGATGACTGCGTCGAATATGCGTGTGGGCGTCGTTACTGAACATGTGCCCTTAAAAGACGTCACGCAGGAGATCACTAAGGAAAATATTATCAGCAAGCTCAGCATATTAAATAGCAGTCTCAAACGAGATTTTGGGATTGACAAGCCGCGCATCGCTGTCCTGGGTTTGAACCCGCATGCAGGAGACGATGGGCTGATAGGCAACGAGGAACAAACGATCATCAAACCGGCGATAAGGGAATGTAAAGACAAGGGCGGTCTTGTTTTTGGGCCTTACAGCGCTGACGCTTTTTTTGCCCGTGCACAGTTTCAATCTTTTGACGCCGTGCTCGCAATGTATCACGACCAGGGCTTGATACCTTTCAAATCGCTGGCCGTTGGTGAGGGCGTAAATTTCACCGCAGGTTTACCAGCTGTAAGAACGAGCCCTGATCATGGAACCGCATTGGATATCGCCGGTAAAGGAAAAGCCGATCCATCATCTTTCCTGGCGGCAATTTTTGAGTGTGTTGATATCATTAACCGCCGGGCCGCGTATGATGAAAATCACAGCAACCCTTTACGTAAAATGAGCAATGTGATAATCGCAAATGCCACCGATGAAGCCATTGAAGTAAGCGAAGAATGAGGGGAGTAAAATCATAAATCTCAAATTTCAAATCTCAAATCCCAAATCTCAAATCCTAATTCTTAATGCGGGATATACACGTTGTTGCTACTGTCAATGTCGGCATCATGTAACTCGCCGAGCACGATCTTTTGAATCGCACCTGTCGCGGTAAAACTTATTGACGCGGTGTTCGCTTTCTCCCAAACGGCAATGCTCTGATGTAATTTTTGCTCACTACCATCTTTATAATAAACAGTAAGATGAACCGGTACCGGTTTACTACCCTTCATTTTTATTGTAACTGTGATGCTGGAGCCCGTCTTTTTCACGTTTGATATCGCCAGGTCTGGTGCGCCCCGGTCATAGAACCAGCTCTTCCAAAACCAGTTCAAATTTTTGCCGCTGCCGGTGTTGATGCAATTGAAAAAATCCTGGGGTATCGGGTGCCTGCCCTGCCATTGCGCGATATAATAATGCAATGCTTTTGTAAAGAGTTCGTCACCGAGCATATCTTTCACGTACAAATAACCCATGCCCGGCTTTGCATATGCATTAAGAAAATAACTCGCGCCGTTTTGCTGGGTGCTCAAAGTTGTTATTGGAGCGTCAAGATCATAGTCTGCGTCCGCATTGTAAGAATACATTCCATATTCATCGGCAATCGTTGAGTCAATGAGCGGCGATATTAGCCACTCACCTATAGTTGCCCAACCCTCGTCCATCCACGCGTATTTAGTTTCATTAATGCCAAGGTAAAAGGGAAACATCGTGTGAAAGATCTCGTGGTCAGTAAGTTCAATTGCATCGGCCTTCTCATCGAGCGGATTATCATTCACCATCATCGGGTATTCCATTTGGTCAAGTCCGTCAAAGATCGTTTCGTGAGGGTAAGGGTATGGCCATGCGGGAAAGCGATAACTCATCACTTCGACTGTCTTTCGGGCAAAATCGATCACATCAAAATAGCTTTTGTGATGAGGGTTAAACACCGCATCCACCCGGGTTCTTCTTGACGTGGCAGGATCAACCACGAGACTACTTGCATACCAGATATAATGGTTGCTCGTTGCGAAGGCAAAATCGGTCACATTGTCCGCTTGAAATTTCCAGGTGTTGGTTTCGTTTTGCGCAGTGACCTGCTTGTCGGTTGTATCGATGATCCTCGTAATTCCATCGCTGGCTTCAGCGGTTGCAATTCGTTTAACTACAGATGGTAGATAAACGTCGTTCGCATTTTGCAAATTTCCCGTCGCAGAAACAATATAGTTTTTTGGCACTGTGATATGAACATCGAAATCACAGAAATCGTTATAAAATTCCTGGCTGCCCAGATAAGGATTTTTGTTCCAGCCGTCAATGTCATCATATACAGCAATGCGCGGAAAGAAATATGCAATGAACGCGGAGCTGTCGTCTATCATGCCGGTTCGCTCGTGCGAGCCTTTATTCAGCACATATGAAAATGACAGCTCGAATTTTATTTGCTTACCGGGCAATACGGCCGGAACAGGAAGCCACATTTCAGTGCCATCAATGGACAGAGCATCGGTACTTCGGGTTTTATCGTCAACGGCCACGCTTTCAATCCGCATTCCGTCACTAACATCTTCCGGATCTATTCGGAAACTTCTGGCTGATCCTTTCTGATAAACATTTGGATACAGCTTGAACCAGATCTGGCCCAGTGTGTCGGGGCTGCCGTTTGTGTAAACGATTGTTTCCTTCCCGGAGATTTTTCTGCTGCCCGGTTCAAACGTTACATCAATTTTGTATGCAGCTTTATTTTGCCAGTAATGTAAACCGGGTCTTCCGTCTGAGGACCGGGTGTGGTTATCGTATGCCTTTTGATAATTTCTTGGGACCGGAAGTGCTTGTGCGGTTACATCGCTGATGACGAACAAAATTGAAAAAGCCAGTAACAAACTCTTCATGAAAAATTATTTCGCAGGCAAAGGAACAAAACTGTTGCCCGTTAAAAAATTTTAAGTGATGAATGTGAACATCAATGTGAAAACTTAAATTAAAAGGTTAATGTTAGAAATTTAGTCGCACACTTTGAAAAAAATATTTGCACCGGGTACAAAAGCATGTATCTTTATTCTCGCTGAAAAAATGAGATTTTAGTACTGGCTTTTCCATCGAATTTGGCTGTTGCAATTTTCCCCGATCTTTAAGAAACCAACTTTCCGAACTTCTTGCTTATCGAGCTAACTAAATTCCGTTAAATCGTTTTATTATTCATTTAAAAAACTTGCCGTATGACTAATGAACAATTGGATCAATTGCAATCAAACCTCCGTGGTAAACTAATCAAACCTGCTGATGAAGAATATGAGTCGGCGCGGAAAGTATACAATGGAATGATTGACAAACGCCCTGACGCAGTCGCACAATGCGCTGATGTTGCAGACGTGATAGCCTGCGTAAACTTTGCGAGAGAAAACAAATTATTACTTGCGGTTCGAGGCGGCGGGCACAATGCTGGTGGCCTCGGAGTTGCCGATGGCGCACTGGTGATCGACCTCTCTCATATGAAAGGTATTCATGTAGATCCCGTCGCTAAAACTGCATTGGTGCAGGGCGGATGCTTATTAAAAGAAGTTGACCATGCAACAAATGCTATTGGCATGGCTGTGCCCTCAGGAATTTTTGGTACTACGGGTGTTGGTGGAATAACACTCGGCGGAGGACTTGGCCATCTCACGCGTAAGTACGGGCTCTCAATAGACAACCTGTTAGAGGCAAGTGTAGTGTTGGCAGACGGATCATATGTGAAAGCTTCTGCCACTGAGAATCCGGATCTCTTTTGGGCATTACGCGGCGGCGGTGGCAATTTTGGCGTTGTCGTTTCCTTCCTGTTCAAGCTTAATCCCGCGGGAATGATCTACGGAGGTCCTGTACTTTATGATATTTCTGAGGCAAAAGAAGTGATGACCTGGTACCGTGATTTTATTTTGAATGCCCCCGAAAATGTAAACGGCTTCTTTGCATTTCTTACCGTACCTCCTTTTGCACCATTCCCCGAGCATCTGCATCTCAAAAAAATGTGCGGCGTAGTATGGTGTTGCACCGGACCCGCAGAAAAATCAGAGGCAGCTTTGAAGCCAATGCGCGATTTTAAAACCGCTGCACTTGACTGGTGCGGACCGATGCCGTTACCGGCCTTACAAACTATGTTTGATCCATTGATGCCTCCGGGCTTGCAGTGGTATTGGAAAGCTGATTTTGTAAATGAGCTTAGCGACGAGGCGATCGATCTTCATGTGAAGCACGGAAACAAAATGCCTACGCCGCTTTCAACGATGCATTTGTACCCGGTAAATGGAGCAGCATCAAGAATTGGCAATAGTGATACGCCCTGGAATTATCGCCATGCTAATTGGGCAGAGGTGATCGTGGGCATTGATCCGGATCCCGCGAACAGGGAGGCGATCACAAACTGGTCAAGAGAGTACTTTAATGAATTGCATCCGCATTCGGCAGGTGGCGCCTACGTCAACTTTATGATGGATGAAGGTGAAGAAAGAATCCGGGCCACATACGGCGATAATTATGAAAGGTTGGCGGCGATAAAAGCCAAATACGATCCTAACAACCTGTTCAGGGTAAATCAAAATATTAAGCCTGCACCAATTGAAGTGAAGGTTGCTTTTGCAGAGCCGCCAGGAGTGCATGCGAACTAAAGGTTCAATTGTAGAGTATAAAGCTCCTCAAACGGGGAGCTTTTTTATTTGCCGTGGCCTCACCAGCCGTCGGAAGCATTGGCGAGTTCACGAGATGTATTCAAAAAAAAGTCGGTTTGTGTGGATCTACAGCGAAAGCCTTGCTCCAACAAAAACGCCAAACCGTTCTACGTGATTTTCGGGCAGAGGCTGCGGCAGTACGCGCCAGATAAAGTCCACGCGGAAAAATTTCAGAATGTTATCGATGCCTGTTCCTATTTCCAGGTACATTTTATTATTAAGCGTTTGGAAAGAGGTATCCGAAACAAAATTCAATTGCTTATTTGCATCGCTAAGATCTCCGACGAGGCCTTTAACTTCCCAGAACTGTCGAATCTTTAGTTTCCGTGTAGGCTTAATGTACCGGAATATGCCAGAGCCGATGTTATGCTCGAAGCTAAAACCAGCGTATTGATCAGTCAGGTATTGAAAGCGCGTCATGAGATTAAAAGAGTATTTGCTGTAGACATACCAGTCGTTGCCAGGCGGAATATTTAGCATCTGGTAAGGCTCGGTGCCAAAAGCCTTTCCTCCAAAAAAATTATAATATAGGGAGCCGTAGGGAGCTATGTTGACATAGTCGGACACGGACAGGTCCAGTTTATCGTATTTGTAACTGCTGTTGAAAACTCCGGGCCATCCGTGGGTGTATCGCAGTTCAATGATAGGGAAGTCGCTACCAAAACTTATTCTCGAAAAATTTTCATCCACGGTTCGCTCCTGGTAGGCATATCGCAAACGAAGAATCGTTTCGAATGTATTAAATGGCTTTCCCTCTTTAACGGGATACAATTCATCGCCGGGCAAATTAAGCAACGCTTTATATTGGCGACTGCTTGCCGTAAGCCCAAAACCAAATCCATTATGTGTTTCTGAATAATATTCGAGCCTTCTGTCTGTGATCTGCTGGTACTTGTGTGGAATATTTGGCTTGCGAAAGAAAAAAGCAATGATGTTATCAGTGCCGAGTTGGTCATAGTATACCTGGCCATTATCAAGATCATTTTTATAAGACAGATTTACATAGCTCCACGGTACGCGGCTAAACTGGTACCTAACTTCAGCCTTGCCTTTGAATTTAGCGTCGTTAAACCCGTACGCGAGATAGCCATGCAGGTAAACATGGTCACTGAAATGCCGGTTTGTGGACAGATCGAAACGAAGCCGGGTGCCTTCCCAACTGTTCCCTGTTATCCAGTTGTACCATGGACCTATTCGTACGTTCCCTATGTCTTTGGTTCCGGTGGTCAAAAAGTTCAATGTGTTGCGATACTGGATGTAGGTTTTATTTTTCTCCAGCGTATCGAGCACCCTGTAAACGGTTTGTTCATCTTTATTTAAAGGCTCGTGCCGATGTTGTATCCAAAAAGAATCCGGCTGATTGAGCACGTTGGGGCGCAGCAAAATTTCTTCGTTTGATTTATTCGAATCGAGGTTCGCAGTAACATAATCGCTGTTGATAAGAACATCTTTATACGTTGCAGTCTTTCGTGCTTTAAAGCTGATGTGGTTTCTACCTATCAAAGAAAGATCTGCAACAAACTTATCCTTATACAGAAACCAAACGGTGTCGTATATCAATCTGAACTCCTGTATCAGTGTTAAGCCTGTGATGTAATTAATATTCGCATCTAACGCCGGCCTGAGTGTGATCTTTTGAATAGAAAAGCTCGTATCGTGTATCCAGCAGTCGCCGGTAAACATATCGCCGCCCGGATGTTTAGGCGTGAATGCAAAATGCACGAGGCGTTTGCCAGAGAGATATTGTGTATCGAGCAATTTAAAATTGTAGAAATTATCCGCATTGTCGCTAAAAGGTCCCACATACATTTTATCGAAGACGGGGATCGAGTTGTTATACACATCTACGTTTTGATAAGTCGTACCAAGTTGCCTTATCACGCTTTCATTGTCGATGCCGTTGGTTATGGTTGCCTTTATTACTTCGCGCGTTCTACGGGGATCTTTTTGAAAATAATAATCGGACAGGCTTTCCGTCAAGTAAACAGGAAGGTAAGGCTCCTTTTCAGAAGTGGTGTCCGTATAGTCTAATACAAACCTAAGTGGTTTGAGAAACGGAGTGTTTGCCAGTTTCTCTTTATTTACCTTATCGAGGTCGAGTTCCAGCTTATTGTACACCTCGTATCCATAATTGTCAAAATGGTGTTTATCGTTTTGTGGTTTATGAGCGATGATCTTTCGCCAAAACCACAATGCCCGGTTGTACTTCGTTTTCACGACAACCTCATGTTGCGGTGGAAGGAGAGTAACATGGATAGTAAGGAAAGACGAATCTCTGAAATTGGCTACGGGAATATCGAGAGGAGTATAACCAACGCTGGTAATATGCAACGTGTCTGCAGCCGGCCAATTGTTCAACTGCAATGTGAAGCGGCCGGCGGAATCCGTTAACACGCCTCCGCCCAGTCGTAAAAATTTTATTGCGGCAAAAGGTATTGGTTCCTCGCTTTGTTTATCTAACACCTCACCCTGCAGAATTCTCGCCTGTGCATTCAAAAACATCGGAAAAAAGCACAGCAGCGAAATATAGAAGATGGTTTTCTTCATCGAATCAAAATTATCTTAAACACGGGTAAGTGAGTGGAAAAGAAACTTTCGTTCACGATTTATTACCATCTGTTTAACAGGCAATCAAACTAGAACAATTGCGTCTTTGCTGCTAATGTGGATCCATATTTTTGCGTCGTTTGGTTACGCTTAAAAAATTCGTTTAACGGTTATCGAACCACGTGGGCGCGCGCAACGATTGAGTCCGCATTAAACTTTCAAAACTTTTCAGTAAGCGATTTTCTTTCAAAAAAAATCGACGGATGTTAAATTCATTTACCGCTGCAGGCACACCAATAAGTGGTATGAAATTAGTATTGACATTTCGAATTGAATCATCCTCAACAATAAAAAATCACATATGAAAAATTCACCTAAAAAAACATCGGGCTCTTCAACAAGAACTGCATCAAGCAAGACAAAGACTACGGGAAATCGACCTGGACGCCAGCAACAAAATGGTTCCGGAAACAAGGAAGATCTTGCAAAAGTTTTTGAAGAAACACTGAAAGATATTTACTGGGCTGAAAAATATTTGACGAAAGCATTGCCTAAAATGAGCAAGGCAGCATACGACGAAGATCTGAGGGCAGCTTTTGATGAACATCTTCAACAGACCGAAGAACAAGTTGAACGGCTTGACCAGGTGTTTGAGCAGCTTGGCAAAAAAGCAGCGGGTAAAAAGTGTCCTGCGATGGAAGGGTTGGTTGAAGAAGGAAAGGAAGCTATCGATGAGTATGACCCGGGATTTGCGAGGGATGCCGCATTGATCATTTCTGCGCAGAAGATCGAACACTATGAGATCGCAACATACGGTTCCTTAAAGGCGCATGCGGAAATGATGGGCGAACAGGAAATAGCTTCTCTTCTTGATCAAACACTGCAGGAAGAATCGGAAACCGATGAAAAGCTGACTGAACTTTCGGGGAACATAAATCAGCAGGCTTACCAGGAAGGTGGTGAAATGGAAGACACCGAAGAAGATACAGAAGATGAAGAGGAGGAAGTGTAGGTAAAACACGTTTTCACAAGTTTGCAAATACTTTAAAAAATCAATTATGAACAAGAAATTAGTTACAGGGGCCGTACTCGCTCTTGCTGCAGGCTTAGTCACCCTCTTTGTTAGAAAAAGAAAAAGGAAACTAAGCACGGTTGCTTCCGATGCGTATCACACAGGAAATAACACAATGAACTACATCGAAAGAAAAACGGAAAATGCTTTTTCGTAGCAGTTAGACAATTTGAAAAAGTCCCTCCGCAGAATTTGCGGGGGGATTTTTTTATAGACGTACGATGGTGATGCGGGCTGTTGATTCCCAAACGAGCGCCGCAATCCCAATAATGTGATCATTGGAAACGCGGAAATACCTAATAAGCAACTACTATTAAAGACAAGCGAAAATGAAAATTCCGGCTAATACAAATCGCTGATCGGTTCGAGTACTTTCAACCTGTTACAAATATCAGGCAGCAGCGCGAGACTTACCTTTCACGGAAGCCCCCTTAGCATTGGATAATTCTTTCCTGATCGCGCTATTGACGCGGTTTATCGTCAGCGGTTTGTCCATCATTTTTCCATTGATGAACAAAGCCGGGATGTCGCGAACCCCCAGCTCCAATCCTTCACGGATATCGTCTTGCACGTACCAGCCGAAATCGCCATTCATCAATTGTTCAAGGAATTTCTTATTTACAACACCTGCTTCGCGGGAGTGTGACTTTAAAGAGATCACTCCGAGCGCGTGCGGATTTTCAAGTAATTGCTGGTGCATTTCCCAAAACTTTCCTTCCTGGCCGGCAGCGATCGCAGCTTCTGCCGCTTTGTGAGCCCGCTGATGGATATGCGTTAAAGGAAAATGACGAAAAACAAAATTCACGTCTTCCTTAAAAGTGTCGAACACTTTTTTGATCACTTCGTTTAGTTCGCGCGTTTCTGCCGATTCGTAGTCGCCAAATACCGTCAATCGGACCGGCGCCTTTGCAGTCCCTATTACCATCTCTTTGGAGGGTATCACAGGTACTACTTCTTTCTTATGCATAAATTCTCCTTTTCTGGTTGCCCCTGAAACCAGGGTCTTTTAATTTGATTCCTGAGGACTGCAAAATAGGTGCAAATTATTTTCCAACCAGTTTCGTCATGTTAAAGAAATATTTTTCCGCCGCTTTGGCGGTTGGAATTTTCAAATTGATGAACGTAAATGACAAGCCTGAACGGTTGCCTCGGGTTGAAGGGCAAGTCATTTTCGGTTATAAGAACCAGCTAAAAACCAGTGGACTACAAGGCATTGTCAGTCCGGCCAGATCATTTGTTCACAGAAAATGCATAGATCGTTGTTGTCTTGTACTGCTGCCCGGGGCTCAACCTGGTCGACGGAAAAGTTGGTTGATTGGGAGAATCCGGGTAGTGTTGGGTTTCCATACAAAAGGCGCTTCTATAGTCATCTTTCTTCCCTCCTTTGATCGTGTGGCTTCCGTTCATGAAATTGCCTACATAAAATTGCAGGCCCGGTTCGAGCGTATAAACGTCCATTACTATTCCTGATTGATCGCCGGTGACCTCCGCAGCTTTTTCATGTAAGTTGCCTTTCGAATTCAGTACAAAATTGTGATCATACCCCCGGCCGAATTTTATTTGCTGGTCGGTGGTATCATTTACGCGGGCGCCAATTGTGGTCGGAGTGGTGAAGTCGAAAGCAGTTCCTTTTACTGCTACTATTTTCCCTGTTGGAATAAGCGTTGAATCAACTGGCGTGTAACGGTCGGCGTTTATCATCACGGTGTGATCCAGGATGCTTCCGTTCCCCTGTCCGTTTAAATTGAAATACGTGTGGTTCGTTAGATTTATTACGGTGCTTTTATCGGTCGTTGCCTCGTAATCTATTTTCAGCTGATCATTGCTCGACAGTGTATAGGTGACTTTTGAGTGCAGGTTGCCCGGGTATCCTTCCTCACCATCTTTTGAAAGATAGGAGAGAACGAGTGTGGAATCATTCACTTGTTGCGCATCCCACACTACGCGTGAAAAACCTTTGTTGCCGCCGTGCAAACTGTTTGCTCCGTTATTCGTTGCTAATGTGTACTGCTTTCCGTCAACAGTAAACTTGCCTTTAGCAATACGGTTGCCGTAGCGGCCAACGATGGCGCCGAAATAAGTATCCGCGCCTTCCGTGTATGGCTGAACCGCATCAAAGCCAACCGAAACATCGGTCGGCTTTCCATTATGGTCAGGCACAACGATGCTCACAACTCTTGCGCCGTAGTTGGTTATGGCTACCTGCATGTTACCATTTTTCAGAGTGTACAGATCTGTCCGTTTTCCGTCGATGGTCGCCTGGAAATTTTTTGCCGGCGGAATTAACTCGGTCTTCGACGATGAATCATTTTGCGTGCTATCTGCTGAGCT
>DASQJI010000733.1:0-7976 GCA_035631175.1 Parafilimonas sp. | reverse complement strand
TGCATCAACAATGACCTGGTCATTTTCAATCGGAAAATCAAAACTGATCTGTTTATACTGTATGCCGTCGCGCAAGGCTCTTTGTTTCCATGCGTTGATCATGTTCGGATAATCCTGCTTTGTGCCGATCACTTCATCGCCTGGTTTGAGATCGAGCCCGTAGATCACGGTGTTCAACGCCTCCGTGGAATTACGATTAATGGCTACTTCTTCCGGATCGCAACCACCCAGTGCAGCAAGTTTATGACGAAGTGGTTCACGGCCCTGGTCGAGTATGCGCCACATATAGTACGACGGGCCTTCATTACTTAATTTGTTATAACGCTCCACTGCCTCCTGCACAACGCGCGGTGCCGGGCTCACGCCGCCATTATTTAAATTGATAAGATTAGGGTTAACGGTGTAGGCTTGTTGGATAACTGCCCAATAATCCTCATCCTTCGTTATTTCTTCGGGCGAGAGGCCGCCTATTTTTCGTTCGGCAACTTTAAAATTCTCAGCAAACAGTTGGTTGAACAAACTGCCTGCAGAAAATGCACCCGCAGAGAGCGCAAGCTGTTGAATAAATTTTCTGCGGCGGCTCATAAAATTTTTTGTTGAAAGTTACCAAGATTTTAAGTTGAGACTCGTTTTAATTTACGACCGCTTCGATATCGGAGACCACTGTGCATTTTACGCCGATCCCTGCGGCGGCAGCAATCGGTGCCAAACATTTTCCGGCTCAATTAATTTGGGCTGAAGCCTCTTTAAATGTTTTGTACTTTAGAGCGGTGACAGTCCTTGCATTATATAATCTTAAAGGTGGAGTTGGAAAGACTGCCGCAGCTGTTAACCTCGGTTATCTTTTTGCGGAGGCAGGTTATAAAACGCTGATCTGGGATCTTGATCCCCAGGCATCGGCGTCGTTCTACCTTGAATCAAAACCACTGAACAAGCACCAGACAAAAAAGATATTGGGCGGCGAAATTGATGTGCGCGACGCGGTCCAAAGCTCTACGTTCAAAAATCTTTGGATCCTCCCGGCAGACCTGTCGGCCCGCAACGTGGATGTATTGCTGGACGACTTAAAGAAGAGCCGAAAGAAGCTCAAGTCATTATTAGGTGATCTTAAAGAATACGACGTTGTGATACTGGATTGCCCGCCGGGTATTTCGCTGCTGCACGAAAATGTTTTCATCGCCGCTAAATGGATCATTGTGCCGAATATCCCAACAACATTGTCGATTCGTTCTTATGAAACGGTGCTCGAATATTTTAGGAACAATGATTTGGATGATAGAAAAGTAAGATGTTTCTTTAGCATGGTAGATCATCGTAAGAGCTTGCATCATGAAGTGATGCAGGAATCTTTCAAAGAAGATTTATTCTTTAAGAGTTACCTGCCTTATTTGAGCGATATAGAGAAAATGGGCATTCACCGCAAGCCACTATTCGCATATGCTAACCGCAGCTTCGCCGCCAAATGTTATCGCGATCTCTGGGAAGAAATAAAGAAGCAGGTGTGGCGTGAAGCAGATGAAAAAGATGACGCCGAACCAAACACTTGAAATAGCGCCGGAAAATTCAGTAACAAAATTTTTTTATGCAAAGAGAAATTACATCATGGTACAGTCCTTCGCTCAACCGCGATATGCCTATCGTGAGCTACGGTCACTTTGGACCCGCAATTTTGCTTATACCAACCGCAGCTGCAGACTTTCTCGAGTACGAACGTTTCCAGATGATAGATGTATTAGCGCCTTTTATCGAACAAGGTAAAATAAAAGTATTCAGCATCAATAGTATTAACAAGGATAGTTGGCTTAACAACGAAATGTTGCCTGAGCACAAGGCTATCAGGCATAACGATTTCAACTATTATGTTTTCAACGAAGTGATCCCGTTCATTCGCAATAACACCAGCAACGACACATTCATTTTTACGTGCGGAGCTTCGCTCGGCGCCTTGCATGCGATGAATTTATTTTTAAAAAAGCCAGATCTTATCAACGGCACCATCAGTATGAGCGGCGTCTATGACCTCACTGAATACACCAAAGGATATTGGGATGAACAGGTATACTACAATAGCCCGATCCATTACATCCCCAACTTGACGGACGCATGGTATCTCGACAAGATCAGGGCGAGTCACCATATTCATATTTACACCGGCAGTGGTTCTTATGAAGATCCGGAAGCGAATAGAAGGTTTTCACAGGTTTTGTGGGATAAAGGAATTGGACATGATCTTGACATATGGGGCGCTGATATTAATCATGACTGGCCTACCTGGCGTGCGATGCTGCCGTATATTATCAATACAAAATTCTAAAACATCCCCGCAGGTTGGCGGGGTTTTTTATATACACAGTGGGCATGAAAAACACATTCTTTAAACACAAATTTTTTTCACCCAAAATTTGGAGGCGAGTTGCACGCGTGGTTGTTGTTGTTCTTTGCCTGTATCTTTTACTGCTGACAGGCCTTAGTATTTATATCTCGTCCTCCAAAGAAAGATTGATTGGCTTTCTTACCGGCAAGATGAAGGAAACCATTTTAGGTGAACTCAAAGTTGACAAAGCAGATATCACCGTGTGGCAAACGTTCCCCAAAATCGGTATCAGCCTGACAAACGTGAGCATCAGCGATTCCTTCTATCATACGCCATTTTTGAGTGCAAAACAGATCACTGCTAAATTCGGTTTGTTAGATCTCGTCGGATCGAAACTCCGCATTAACACAGTAGAGGTCCGAGACGCCGTCTTCCATACATTTACTGATACCAGCGGTTATACCAACAGCTATGTGTTGCGCCCGCAGAATAAGCCGAGGCGTGAAAAAAGTAAACCTGTCCAGTTTGAAAATCTCGAGTTGATCAACGTAACGGCCATTAGCGAAGACGCTATAAAGAAAAAGCGATACGAGGTTGTGATCAAAGAAGCTGACGCGGATATCAGCATGCAGGGCTCACGGTATAAAATAGATCTCAATGAAGACATGATAATCCGCGGGCTCGGCTTTTACGTGCCGAAAGGATCGTGGCTGCAAAATCAGCGCGTGCAGGCCCGGTGGAAACTTGAATTTGATACGACAGGAAATATTTTGTCGTTCAACAATACGAAAGTCAGGATACAAGGCCATCCGTTCATGATCAAAGGTGCATTTTTCCTTAACGGACCAGCGCACTTCCATATTGATGCATCAACGTCAGACATTTCTTATGATGCGGCACTGGCGATCTTAAAGCCAACCACGAGTGCGAAGATCAACAAGATCAAAATGTCAAAGGGACTCGATGCAAAGATCATGATCGATGGCCCTCTTGCTTACCGGAGTTTACCTTTGGTGAGACTGGATTTCAGCAGCCACGATAATGATCTCTCAACCCCGGTCGTGAATTTGAACTCCTGCAGTTTCAGCGGCAATTTTATCAACCAGGTCGATCCCAAGAAGCCAAGAACCGACGATAATTCGAGGGTGAGCTTATATTCTCTCCAGAGTAATTGGGGCGATATCAACTTAAAAGCGCAGAACATTGCCGTTACTAATTTGTTGCAACCGGTCATTCAGTTTGAATTCTATTCGCAGTGCACACTTGCGCAACTAGATGATCAGCTCGCTTCTTCAACACTTCGTTTTATAAATGGCGATGCGAATTTGTACCTGTCTTATAACGGACCGTTGATCTCGAATGCGTCTTTGCTCGACCAGGTGAATGCAAAGATCCAGGTACGGAATGGAAAAATTGTGTACGTTCCGCGCAGTCTTACTTTCTCAGAATGCGACGGAACCGTGGTGATCACCGGAAATACTTTATTGATAAATAACTTTAAATGTAATCTCAACACAAACCACTTCGTTGTAAATATCACAGGCAGCGAACTGAACCGTATTTCACACTTTGAACCGGGTAAGGCAACGATAAATTGCGATGTCTTTTCTCCTTCACTTGATCTTGCAGATCTTAAAGCCCTGTTCGCTAAAAGGCAACAAACTGCTGTAAGAAAAAAGACTCGCGGACTTGGTGGTATATCCAACGCCGTCGACAATGCGGTTGAAAGAGGCAACCTGTACATCAACATGCATGCTGATGAATTAAGGCTCCATCATTTTGAAGCGCATAAGGTGATCGCCAATGCAGTATTCCAGGAAAATGACTGGCAGATAAAACAAGCGTCATTACAACATGCAGACGGTAACTTCAGCTTGTCTGCAAAGGTTCATCAGCTTAGTGATGATTCCCAACTCGCGGATGTGCTTATCAACCTGCAGCACATCGATGTAAAAAAATTATTTTATGGTTTCGACAATTTTGGTCAAACCAGTATCACCTCTTCCAATCTCAAAGGGAGCATGGATGCTAAAGCAAATATTGTGTCGGGTATGGATAGCCATGGAAAACTGATCACGTCAACAATGAATGGGCAACTGTATTTTTCACTGAAGAACGGAGCGCTTATCAATCACGAACCGCTGCAGCGCATTCAGCAATATGTGCTGAAAAACCGTGACCTGAAAAATGTTGAGTTTGCCGAGTTGACAGATACTTTCGACATCAAAAACGGAGATATCTATATTCACCGGATGCCAATCCAATCTTCCGCCCTGACCATGTATGTCGAAGGTATTTACAGCTTTGCCGACCGAACGGATATATCGATCCAGGTACCTTTAACCGGCTTGGTGAAAAAATCCGGTAAGTTCGATAAGAACGACAACGACCCCGGTAGGCCAGGACCCAGTATTTATCTGCGTGCTAAGGACAAGAATGGCCAGGTGAAAGTCGGCCTTGACCTCTTTAAAAAATTCAGAAAGGACAATTATGGAAAGCACCTGAACGATTCTTTATAACTTTAGCCATCATGGAATGTTTATGAGAAAATTTTCCGTTGCATTCGCCATATCGGCATTCATCTTTTGTTCATGTAAGGAAAGTACTGAAAGCAAAAGCACCACCTTGGAAAATTATTTTGCGCGGCAGGATAGCGGCGTGCAAACTGGAGGTGCAAAAATGATATCCATCCAAACGCCCGTGGGCAACTTTAAAGTTTGGACTAAGACGATCGGCAACAACCCGCGAATAAAAGTTCTATTACTTCATGGCGGCCCGGCATTCACCCATGAATATATGGAGTGCTTCGAAAGTTTTTTCCCCCACGAAGGTTTTGAGATGATCGAGTATGATCAGTTGGGCTCATATTACAGTGATCAACCCACCGATAGTAGTCTATGGACATTGGACAGGTTCGTTGAGGAGGTGGAACAGGTGCGTAAAGCTCTCGCACTCGATAAAGATAATTTCTACCTCCTTGGAAATTCCTGGGGCGGCTTGCTGGGCATTGAATACGCGTTGAAATACCAGGAGCATTTAAAAGGCCTCATCATCTGCAATATGATGGCCAGTATTCCCGCGTATGAAGAGTACAATTTGAAACTAAGAAGTCAAATGCGAAAGTCGCTGGTCGATTCTTTGATAGCGTATGAAGATAAAGGCATGTATAAAGATTCAACCTACCAGTCGCTTGTCTTCAGCGAATACTACTTGCAGCATCTGTGCAGGTTGCCAGAGTGGCCCGACCCGTTACTGCGTGCACTTAAACATTACAATGAACAGATCTACGTTATGATGCAAGGCCCGAGTGAATTTAAGACGGGCGGTAGATTACTACATTGGGACAGAAGCAAAGACCTTCCCAAAATAACGGTTCCAACATTAATGGTCGGCGCACATTATGACACGATGGATCCGGATTACATGAAATGGATGAGCACGCAGGTGCAGCACGGCCGGTACTTATATTGTCCTGAAGGCAGTCACCTCGCGATGTGGGACGACCAGTCGCATTTTTATCCTGGCATTATCCAATTCATCAAAGATGTTGACGCCGGAAATTTCTCAACCTCTAAATAAGAGTTGTTGAACGATGAATATTATATGCAGCAGGCGCTTAAAGAGGCGGAGAAAGCATTTGATGAAGGCGAGGTGCCGGTAGGTGCGGTGATCGTGATCAACAAAAAGATCATTGCGCGGGCGTATAATATGGTTGAAAAGCTCAAAGATTCAACCGCGCACGCAGAAATCCTCGCTCTCACCTCAGCGTTCAATTTTCTTGGCGCGAAGTACTTGCCCGACGCTACGCTTTATATAACGGTAGAACCTTGCCTGATGTGCACCGGCGCCATGTACTGGAGCAAACTCGCACGTGTCGTTTGGGGCGCAAGCGATGAGAAGAATGGCCACAAACATATTACTGACCCAAACTGGCCATTCCATCAAAAGACACTCATAACAACCGGCGTCTTAAAAAATGAATGCGCACAGTTAATGAAAGATTTCTTTAAGCAGAAAAGATGAAGCTTCAGGCAAACGATATTAATCGGTAAAGCTTAATTTTGCCTTCCCATTCGAATAAATCGTAAATCTGAAATTGTAAATCTAAAATCACATCTATGGCTTTCACATTACCTCCGCTGCCGTACGCATACAATGCATTAGAACCTCATATCGATGAAAAGACAATGCAGATCCATCATGATAAGCACCACCAGGCATACGTTGATAATTTAAATAAAGCTATCGCCGGAAGCGAACATGAAAATAAATCGCTGGAAGAATTACTTGCGAATGCAGGGAAGATATCTCCTGCTGTTCGCAACAATGGCGGTGGCCACTGGAATCATACTTTTTTTTGGGATATTCTGTCGAATAACGGCGGAACTCCTTCCGGAAGTTTATCTGAGGCGATTAATAGCACGTTTGGCTCTTTTGACGAGTTCAAAACAAAATTCAGCGCTGCCGGCGTTGGCCGTTTTGGAAGCGGGTGGGTTTGGTTGATCTCGAGAGATGGAAAGCTTGAAATATCTTCCACACCAAACCAGGACAACCCATTGATGGATGTGGCGGAAGTAAAGGGTAGTCCAATCCTCGGCGTCGACGTTTGGGAACATGCGTATTACCTGAAATATCAAAACAGGCGCCCGGAATACTTAACGGCGATCTGGAATGTGATAAACTGGAGTAAGGCGCAGGAACATTTTGATAAAGCAAAATAAAATCAACTTCAAATAAATCATCCCGCCGAACAGCGGGATTTTTTACCTGAAAGATTTCAGTGCCATAAAAGATTCAAAATTTATAATTCCGCGTTCCGATGTGAATCGAAACTGATGATAGCGATTAAAAGCTGAGCTGGTACGTTAATCGCTTCATTTCAATTTCTGCCGCTTTTGCTGCATAACTTAAATTCACCAGCAAAAATCCAACACGCTCAAAACTATCTTGCGCGTTTTTCACGTCGACGATCGTAGCTGCCCGCAACTGGAATTTTAATAACACGAGGTCAAGCAATTGCTTGGCGAGTACGTAGTTTTCCCTTTGCGTTTGCAATTCCTGCAGCGAATATTTATATGCCTGGTAATTTTTTACAGCGTTCGAGGTATTATCCCGAATCAACGCTGCCTGCTGCAGCTCCGCATTTTTTGTATTGATCTCTGCTACTTTTTGTTGCCGCTTGTAAACAGAACCGTTGTAGATCGGTACAGATAAATTCAATCCTATGTAAGGCACAAAATTTTGGTTCAGCAATACATTGCCGGCAGCAGTTTGAGAGCGATTGTAATTGTAACCAGCGCTTGCGTAAACGGAAGGATAACGTTGGGCTGCCGTTTCTTTTTCGAGCAATTGATTGATCGTAACCTGCATGCTTGCGGCGACCACATCGGGGCTGCGGTGAAGATTGTTCAGGATGTCTTCGAGCATGATAGTGGAATCGACTATTATCGTGTCGATGATGTGGATAGTGCTGTCCGGTTTCAACGTTAACGACGTAAGGAGACTAGTTTTTGCCTGGGCGGTTGTCAACTGCTGCAATTGCTTGGCTTCTATCAGGGCGTTGAGGTCCAGTTGTGACTGGAATAGGTCGGCATTGTTTGCAAAGCCTACATTTATCTGTTGCTTTATGATGTCAACCCGTTCCTGCGCGGCGGCGATTGAC
>DASQJI010000732.1:0-4113 GCA_035631175.1 Parafilimonas sp. | reverse complement strand
TGCTGCGTGACGGCTTGCTGTCAGGCGAAACAGAACTTATAAAACTGAACGATAAACGCTTGCCACTTCGAGTGGCCTTGTTTTATAAAGATGCGATCGTGCTCAAGCACATAAACAGTAAAGAAATTTCGCTGCGAACAGCTAAGGATCCGCATGGCTTAACATTCAAATTTCATGGCTTCCCATATTTCGGAATTTGGGCAGCGAAGGATGCCCCATTCGTTTGCCTCGAACCGTGGTGCGGCATCGCGGACAATATTCACCACGACAATCAACTCACCCATAAAGAAGGCATTATTGAGTTGCAACCCGGCGTTTCCTGGCAACGAACGTGGAGCGTTGACGTTTTTTGAAAAGCGTGTTTTCAATTTAATTATTGAAACCAACTCACGCGAAGATTTTGTTTTCAAAAAATATTCCGTCAACGCTTACTGAGCTTTTATTAGCTTGATCGTTTTCCTTTCGTCATTAGTGACTAAGCTCACCATGTACGTACCAGGTGCAAAGCCCCGCAGGTCCAGCTCCGTTACGTTGCCTCCAGCCAGTCCGTCCAGTTGGCTACTCAACAATACTTTCCCTGTAACGTCGGTGATCTTGATCGTACACTGTCCCGACTCTTTAAGTGGAAAGATCATTTTCACGGTGGCTAAAGTAGGATTCGGAAATAGCAATATACCGGCTGGTGCCGGATTCGTCAAACTGACGCTCACTGAGGCTTTGCACCCATGCGCATCAGTAACAACATACTTGGTGGTTCCGGCAGACTGGCTAAAATCACCAGTGCCGGCATAAGCCGGTGTTCCACCGTTTGCTGTTATTGTCACCATAGCCGTACCGCCAACCTGCGCGATCTCGCCTGCAGTAGCTGATGCCTGCAGTATCGGGGGCTCAGTTAACGTAACGCTTGTGTCGATCGGGCAACCTCCATTAGAGTTAATGATCAACGAATAATCACCTGCGGAAAGTTTTTCGATATCTTTCCTCGTCGACGTGAAGCCATTCACACCGCTCCAATGATATACCAGGTTATTCCCCGTTACATCTAAGCTAATAGCCCCTGAGCCATCGTTGTTGCATGTTAAGTTAGTTGCAAGCACATTGTTGATCACGGCCTTTGAACATGCACGAACCGCGATCACATTCGAGTAGCCGGTCGGCACCGTGTCGTACAACGCAGTTACGCGGTAATAATACATCTGTGGTAATACAACTGTCACCTGGGCTGAGGTTCCCGTCACCGGCTTTTGATGGTAGCCCGGTAAAAACGACGGGCTCGCAACATTATAATTGATTGAAACATCATCAAGATTAATTGCGCCGGCAGCCTGGTGAAATGTAAATCTGAACTTAATAAAATTGCTGTCGAGAGATGGTGTGGTGCGGAAGCCATAAGTTTTCAAAAAACCGTGCCCATAAGGGGGATCAACAATATTATCCACGACCACCCAATTCAGACCATTAAATCCTTCAACCAATAGCGAACCCGCACCCGGGCCGGATCCTTTTATCCAGAACCGGAGTTGGGTCGCGGGCCCCGCCAACAGATCACTGATAACTCTTACACCATCGCTTCGAAGGCGCAATGAGGGCGGCGCAACTCCGTACAGGACCGAATCGTTTCTTATCTCAGGATTGATGAACCAATGTTCGGTCTGGTTACCACTGTCAAAACCCTCGGTGAGATTGCTGGCAATGTTTGTGCTGAAAGTTGGAGATTTACTCACGTCGAGCATGTAGCCTGTGGCGCCGGTTAACTGGTCCCAATTTGCGGTAAAGCTATTTTCCGAAATGGCCGTCGCGGCGGTGGCAACCGGAAATGCGCGCGCAGTTGTAAAACTGGTTTCTTTACTATAAGCTGTGCCGGGAATATTGGTTGCATAAGTCCTTACATAATATGTTGTGTTGCTTTTCAGGCCAGGTATTACAGTCCCAAAGATGCCGTTGCCGGTTCCATCCAATGTATAATTTCCACTGGATAAAGTGGGGTTATGATTTTCACTCCATACAACACCTCGTGCAGTTATACCTGACCCGCCATCAATGTCGATGGTATCGTGCACAAGCGTAGATGAATCTGTTGTTGTAAAAGCAACCGGAGGTTCAAACAATGCAAATCCTTGCTGAATGTAATTAGTAAAGACACCCAAAAAATTTTGTTTCAATTGAGCTTCGTCTCCACTAAGCAAACTATCTGGAATCGGAAATCTTTCATCCGGATCATTTGCGATGTTATAAAAAAGCCGTTGCGAATTGTAAGAAGACGTGTCATATAATTTATAGGTTGCAGTTTGTGCCCATCGCTTGTAGGTGTTATAGCCCGGGTGCGGATCATAATGATAAAATATCCAGTCACGCGGTGTTCCCGCATTGCCTGTAAGTCTCGGCGCAAAACTTATCCCGTCTATCGGACCGTACGAAGCAGGCACCGGTATATGGGCGATGTCTGCAACTGTCGGTAAGACATCTGTAAAATCTATAAGGTCGTTATTTACAGTTCCCGGAATTACTTTGCCATCCCAGAAAACGATGAGGGGCACCCGTGTTCCGGCTTCTGTCGTTATACTTTTTCCCCCGTATACCGTTGAGTCTCCAGCCCGATAAATGCCTACCGATTTCGAGCTGCCGTTATCGCCTGAGTAGATCACCACGGTATTTTTGTCGAGCCCGATTTCTTTGAGGTGTGCAATGATCTCTCCAATTTTCTTATCCATATATGCCACCATCGAAGGGTAGAAAGACTCATCCGATTCTTCCGGATTCCAGTTGGCGAATGCAGTGTCGTCGGGAGTAGGCTGGAACGGGCCGTGCACCAACGCCATCGGATAATAAATAAAAAATGGAACAGACTTGTTTCGGTCGATAAAATTTATCACTGAATCGGCGAAAATATCTTCGCTGTATTTATTTTCCGTGCGTTTACTGCTCACAAAATCGCCATTGGTGTAGATGGTTGGACTTTTATACCGGTCACCCTTTTCACCCCCGTCAAAAGCATTATACAGGCAATAGTTGTCGAAACCGAGCGCGTGCACAGATGCATCGCCTCCACCAAATTGCCATTTTCCATAGCAAGCCGTTTTGTACCCCGCATCCCGCATCAAATTGCCAATTGTTCTTTGAGCTGTATCCATGTCACCCCAGTTGACGTAGTTCCGGAAATTATATTTTCCTGTAAGGAACTGAAAGCGGGACGGCGAGCAGTATGGAGTTGCGTGACATTCAGTAAACCGCATGCCGCGTTGCGCCATTGAATCGAGATTGGGAGTTGAATACAGATTGCCGCCGTTGCATGTCAGTGAGCCGTAACTAATATCATCTGCAAGGATCAAAATAATGTTCGGTTTTCCAGACTGCGCGTTAGCAACGCTGAAATTCACCGATGTGAGGAGACTGGCCAGTACTAAAGTAATTACAAGCTTGTGTAAAGGTGTTCGCTTCATATGTTAGAGGTTAGCTTTCGGGGAAACAAGTTTTTTATCAGAGGTTAAACGCTGTAAACTTCTCTTCAGGGTCTTCCGGCAACAGATTATCGAATCAAATTTAGAAAAAAGGAATTGACAGTTGATTTTTTCTGAAATTTTTTTCATGACTCGCGGCTGACGGCGTTTACGGTTAATAATTGCGGTTCTTTATTGAAACAGGCAAGCCGGACAGATGAAACGGCCGCTTTTGGCACGGATTTTAATTTACTAGAGTAAAATGGTCTGTTATGAAAACACAATTCAACTCCATCATCTTTCTTGCCCTGCTTCTATTCATGCTGTCGGGCTGCCAGGTGGTTGGAGATATCTTTAAGGCAGGTGTTTGGGTAGGCATTCTGGCTGTCGTTGGCGTTATTGTCCTTATCTTCTGGTTAATCGGTAGAGCCAGAAAATAAAAGACCGCTGAACAAGCCAGTTCTCCCCAGAAACGATTTGCACTCTAGTCGTTTTAGATTCGCCTGCGCGGCATCCGGTATGTGGTTTTTTATTTTCAACAAAAGACAAAGGCCGTAATTCAATATTCGCTGTATCTTCCAAACCGCTTGTCAGGGATACAGAATGAAAAAAATTATTGCACTTCTCGCCATTACGTTGGCCATATCACAGGCGTACTCGCAGAAATTTGAGCTTT
>DASQJI010000731.1:0-1596 GCA_035631175.1 Parafilimonas sp. | reverse complement strand
GGCTGGTAATCCTGGATAAAAGTTCCCTGGAAACGAAATTCATATGGGCCACCAAACGTAACACCGATCGTTTGGCCCGCCCATCCGCCCATTATCTTATCTTTCAATGCGTCTTTACTTAAGGTGATTTCTTTCTGCGCTTGCAGTTGACAAACGCAAAATGCGGATAATAAAACTGTGATGAGCTTTTTCATATCGGAAGGCATTCAATAAATATCTGCTGCGCTAATTTACCTGCTTAGATCCGCATGCTGCAACATAGATGCTGCTTCGTCATCGATCATAACAAGAGCATTATGATGCGTTCTGATTATGCTTGCGGGAACTTCGTTGCTGATGGGTCCTTCGAGAACGTTCTTCATTACTTCGGCTTTCTTTACACCGTTTGCCATAAGGATCACTTTCTTTGTTTCCATCACAGTCGTTACGCCGAGCGTCAATCCCTTTCCGAGCGCGGTTTGATTGGCGAAATATTTTTGTCCGACTGATCGGGTGGTATCATCCAATTGAACAAGATGCGAGTGATTGTCGAAAGACACGCCCGGTTCATTAAATCCAATATGCCCGTTCATTCCCACGCCGAGTAACATGAGATCGATGCCGCCCTTTTCAGAAATTACCTTATCCATTTTCTCACACTCTTTTTCCGCATCCGCGGCTAATGCATCGAAGACATGATATTGCGAAGAGGAAATGTGCAACGGGCCGAAAATATTTTTCTGCAGGAAGAAATGGCAACTGCCTTCCACATCCGGCGGGATGCCCATCCACTCATCAAGGCCGACAAAAATGCATTGCGTAAAATCGATCTTTTCGGATATGGCTCTCTCAGCCATGATCGAATAGGTAAGGACCGGCGTATGTCCTGAGGCGAGGCAAAGAACAGCGTTCGGCTGTTTCTTTACGAGTTCAATAATTTCGGACGCAACGGAATCCGACAGCGTTTGATAGTCTTTGAAAATTTGTAATTGCATGAATCTAAAATAAGCATATCTTTTTTATATAGCTAACAGTAGCCAGGATTGCAAGTAGGATAAACCCGGAGCTTGTTTTATATCAATTTTTAATTCCCGTTATTTTGCGTATGCGGTTCGCTTCAAATTCAGAAATATAAATATCGCTGTTGGCTGAGATCACTATACTGTTCGGGCCGTTGAACTGAGCGGTGGTTAAATTTCCATCTTTATAGCCGGCATAGTTTCCAGTCAACAATTCCGTTTTACCATTTTTATCGATCACAAAGATCTTATGACAAGTGAAACACGGCGCATACAATTTTCCGCTGTTTTCGTCAATGTCAATATAGGAAGCAGCACCTGGTATCTGTCCGAGAAAATGAAGTTTTCCATCAGGATCAATCTTATCGATCTCACCGGTCGCATTGCTGGCCACATATAAATTACCATCATTGTCAAGCGCGAGTCCAAAAGGCTTTTTAAGTCCACTTACAAAGACGCTCAACTGTCCTTTCATGTTGATCTTTTTGATAGTTCCTTTTTCATATTCCGAAACATAAAAATTTTCTTTCCCATCCCATTTTATATCTGAAGGTTGATCCAATCCGCTGGCAAACGTATCAACCGCGCTCTTATTTTT
>DASQJI010000730.1:0-6862 GCA_035631175.1 Parafilimonas sp. | reverse complement strand
GGTTCAATAAAATAGGAAACTGAATAAGATTGTCCAAGCAGTTGTTTGTTGAAATTGGTAAACGTGAAATCAAAACCGGAACGCGCATAGCAGCTATAGTGAGCGCGTGATGCGGAGTCTGTTCTTAAATGGGAGTACTCCAGTTCGAAACCGTCGGGTTTAGTACCTTTTGTGTTTTGAACATGAATGCTGTGCGCAAAAATGAATCCCGAATGATATCCTGCAACAAAAACATGCTGGCGCAGGCTGTCGGGAATTTCAGTTCTTTGAGCAAACGCAGTACCACCGTAAAATATCGCCGCTAACGTGAAAAGCTTATTCCACCACATACTGTTCTTCTCTCCAAAAATAGAAAAAACGTAGTTAGAGTTGCTGCATCAGATCAAGGAACAAATTCATGCCTTCGATCTTTTTAGCATTGAGGCGGTACGAAATGTTTTTGGTGTAATATTTTTTCAGATCATAGTACGGGCAGCTCGTTGTTTTTAAAACAGCCTCGATATTGCTCACCCCTTCTCCATTTTTCTCGTTGAACATGTGCACGAAATCCGCGGGCAATGGTTTATTAGCGATCCATGCGGCGAAGACGAACGGTAAGCCGCTCATCTCTTTCCAGGCGCCCGCGAGATCATAAATGTATTTTGAGATTTGGCGCCGCCGCAGAGCACGATCGCCGATGAGAACTCCTGCAACTGCTCCGCCAAAATGATCACTAAGTTCATTCTCCGAGTTTTCGGTCGGAATATTTTTTTTCCAATGATGCTTTAGTAAAACCTTGCATAGCGCACTTGACGTCCTGCTCTGGTAATCGAGCAAAATTTTTTCTACGCGGTCTAACTCCACGTCACTGAAAAGGCACACGGAGGCAACGTCTCCTTCAGCACCAATGCAGAAATCCGAGACTATAAAATATTCCTTCATTTTTGGAATGATCGCAACCGGTACGAGGCCAACGTCCAAAGTGCCTTCGAGCAACTGCGAAGCGATCTTTGATGGGTAATCCTTTGTAAGCTCAATCTGCTGCAAAAGGTCGGGTGAATTTTCAATGCCGAATAACAAGGGTTTTGTATTGAGGTAACTAACTGCTCCAACTTTGATCTTCTTCAATTGTTTAAATTAATTTTGCGTGCAAAGAAAGAGAATAATGGTTAAATGAGGAATGAGTAATCAATGATGAGTAAGATCCGCCATAAAACTAAGTACCGGATAAACTAATTAACTAATAAACCAATTAACCAGCAGCGTGGAATTAAATACTCTTACAGCTATTTCCCCGGTTGACGGACGGTACCGCAAGCAGGTGGCGCACCTCGATGAATATTTTTCGGAATACGCGCTGATAAAATACCGCGTTTTCGTTGAGATAAAATATTTTCTATTCCTGGCAGAAAAAAAAATATTCAGGTTGCCGGAAAAACTCAGGCAGCACCTTTTGGGAATTTCGGAAAACTTTAGTTTGAATGATGCTGAACAGATCAAGCAAATAGAAGCGATCACTAATCACGACGTGAAAGCAGTTGAATATTTTCTAAAACAGGAGTTGGACAGGGCTGCTGCATCGAAGGAAAAGGAATGGATCCATTTTGGATTAACGTCGCAGGATATCAACAATACTGCCATCCCACTTACTTGGAAAAATTATGTTGAGTATGAATATTTGCCCGCGGTGTTGAATCTTCAAAAGAAATTGAATGAGCTTGCGCAGCGTTGGAAAGATGTTCCGATGTTGGCCCATACACATGGTCAACCTGCGTCGCCGACCAGGCTGGGAAAAGAATTCCTGGTATACGTGGAACGGCTCGATAACCAGGTGAAACTCTTTTCATATATTCCGTACGCGGCAAAATTTGGTGGCGCCACAGGTAACCTTAATGCACACCAGGTGGCTTTTCCAAAAACCGACTGGGTCACATTCGCCAACCAATTTATCGAAGGTCTGGGCCTGCAGCGACTTCAGTACACAACGCAGATTGAACATTATGATTACATGTGTGCTCATTTCGATGCCATCAAACGTATCAACAATATTTTGATGGATCTGTGTCGCGACATCTGGATGTACATCAGCCTCGAGTATTTCAAACAAAAAATTAAAAAGGACGAGGTGGGTTCTTCTGCCATGCCACATAAGGTGAACCCCATCGACTTTGAAAATGCCGAGGGAAACCTTGGTGTGGCTAATGCGCTGCTGGAACATTTTTCTGCAAAGCTTCCGATCAGCAGACTACAAAGAGATCTTACAGACTCTACGGTACTCAGAAATTTAGGTGTACCCATGGCGCATACAATGATCTCGTTGCGTTCTATTGAAAAAGGCCTGAAGAAAATTGTATTAAATGAAAGCAAGTTGCGCGAAGACCTCGAAAATAACTGGGCAGTCGTCGCGGAGGCCATTCAAACAATTTTACGGCGGGAGAATTACCTGAACCCCTATGAAGCGCTCAAAGAACTCACACGCGTGAACGGAAAGATCGATAAGAAAGCGATCCACGAGTTTATCGATAATCTTGATGTTTCATCTGCTGTTAAAAAAGAGATGAAGAAAATAACACCGCATAATTACACCGGAATTTAATACAGACACCTGGTTGTCCGTACTTTTCCTTCCCTTATTTCTTACTTCGTATAAAACTGGAAATATTTTTGATTACATGAAAAGCGTATGCAGTTGATCGAGTTTACGGAAAAAGGATTGTTTTGTCGCGCAGGAAATTTCTATGTTGATCCGTGGAAGCCGGTTGAAAGAGCTGTGATCACACACGCACATAGCGACCACGCGAGATGGGGCAGTAAATTTTATCTGTGCCACACAGATTCTAAACCATTGCTGCGCGCCAGGCTCGGAGAAAATTTTTATGACACACTCGGATGGAACGAAGCAAGATATTTCAATGGCATAAAAGTTTCCCTCCACCCTGCGGGGCATATGATCGGCTCGTCCCAGGTTCGCATCGAACACCAAAATGAAGTTTGGGTAGTGAGCGGAGACTACAAAGTAGAGAATGACGGCCTCAGCGGCGCGTTTGAACCGATCCGTTGCAACGTGTTCATTACAGAATCAACTTTTGGCTTACCCATTTATTGCTGGAAAAAGCAGCAGAAATTGTTCGATGAGATGAGGGAGTGGATCCTTGCAAACAAAGCATTGAACAAAACGAGCGTGCTCATTGCTTATAGCCTTGGCAAAGCACAACGAATATTAAGAGCGCTGGAAGATTTTGATGAGCCGGTCTACATGCACGGCGCCACATATAATATGCATCAGTCGCTGCTGAATTACGGATTCCCGCTTCCTCCTGTCAAAGCCGAACGAATAACCTTTGAAACGCCAAAGGAAAAATTACGAAACGCAATAGTGATCGCGCCGCCGGGCGCCGAGAGTTCCCCATGGATGAAAAGATTTTTTCCATACGCGGTTGGTGTTTGCAGCGGCTGGATGCAGGTGCGCGGCAACGTAAGAAGAAGAAATGTTGACGGCGGTTTTGCGCTGAGCGATCACGCTGACTGGAATGGTTTGTTATGCGCAGTGAAAGAAACCGGAGCCGAAAAGGTTTTTGTGACACATGGCTTTCAGTCAGTGTTTAGCAGGTATTTAAATGAGATCGGGATTTGGAGCGCAGAAGTAAAAACTGAGTATGGTGATGAAGTTGAGGAAGAAGCTTCAACGATTTCTGCTAACGGGGAAGAGCTAAACTCAAACGGCGCATGAAGGCATTCGCATCACTCGTAACAAAACTCGGCAGCAGCACAAGTTCAAATGAAAAGCTTGATGCGCTCGCAAATTATTTTTCACTTGCTGATGAAAAAGACCGTGTTTGGGTAGTCGCTTTATTCAGTGGCAGAAGACCAAGGCGCCTGATCAATTCGTCGTTGTTGCCACAGTGGTGCATCGAAGTCACCGGAATTCCTTCATGGTTATTCGGAGAGTGTTACGGCGCAGTAGGAGACCTCGCCGAAACGATCGCACTCCTTTTACCCGATGGAGAGGAACATGAAGCGCACTTGCCTTTGTCTTTTTATATCGAAAAACTGGTTTCGCTTGAAAAGGAAAACGAGTTTGTAAAGAGAGAATTTATTACGGGCTGCTGGAGTAGCATGAACAGGGAAGAACGTTTTGTTTTTAATAAGCTGCTTACGGGAAATTTCAGGATCGGCGTTTCTCAAAAGCTGATGGTGAATGCTCTTGCAAAAACAGTACAGCTTGAACCATCGGTGATCGCGCATCGCATAAGCGGAAACTGGGATCCGGTGACTACCACATTCAGCGAGCTCCTAACTTCAGATGCAACGAATATAGATCACTCGAAGCCATATCCTTTTTACCTCGCTTATGCTTTGGAAGAAAACCCCGAAACGTTGGGAGAGCCGAACGAATGGCAGGCGGAATGGAAATGGGACGGCATTCGTGGTGAAATCATCAGGCGCAATAACCAGCTTTATGTATGGAGCCGCGGCGAGGAATTGATGACAGAAAAATTTCCTGAATACGCCATGCTTCAACATAAATTACCTGATGGTGTAGCATTGGACGGTGAAATCATTTCTATGACGAACACAAACGCGTCCACAAATGATTTCCAGATATTGCCATTCGCGCTGCTGCAAACCAGGATAGGAAGAAAGAACGTCACGAAAAAACAATTAACTGAATCGCCAATTGGCTTTATAGCGTATGATTTATTGGAATACGAATATGAAGATTGGCGTACGAGGCCACTCGAGGAAAGAAGAGCACAACTTGAAAAAATAATTGTGGACGCTCATGAAGCTGTTCTTAGAATTTCGCCGGTGATCGATTTCATGACGTGGGATGAGCTGGCAGAGGTTCGCGAACGCAGCCGCAGCATTAATGCGGAAGGGATTATGTTGAAAAGAAGATCTTCGATCTACCAGGTGGGGCGCCGCGTAGGCGACTGGTGGAAGTGGAAGATCGATCCGTTGACCATCGACGCCGTAATGATCTATGCACAAAAAGGCAGCGGTAGAAGGAGTAACCTGTACACCGATTACACGTTTGCGGTAAGAGATGGTGATAACCTTGTGAGTTTTACAAAAGCATATTCAGGGTTATCTGATAAAGAATTTGCGCAGGTCGATTCATTCGTAAAAAGAAATTCACTGGAAAAGTTTGGGCCGGTTCGCACCGTAAAGCCGGAGCTCGTTTTTGAGATCGCGTTCGAAGGGATTGCTGCGAGTAACCGGCACAAGAGTGGTGTAGCACTTCGGTTTCCAAGAATCAAACGCTGGCGGCGCGATAAGAAGCCGGACGAAATAAATACCCTTGATGACTTAAAAAAAATGCTGGCCTTGTATGGAAAATGAAACAATCAATGTTAAGGTGTGCTGCAAAACCCCACACAGTATTTCTAAAAAACCAGGCGATAATATTTCAATTCTATTGCACCATAAACCCGGCGTCATTGATAGGGAAAATTTCATTTATCAGGTCGCGACGTGATACAATTTGCTTCTTTTCTGCATCTAAACTATCGTACCAGCTATTTACTGACGGGTATCGCGCGTAAGAATTTTTTAAACTCGCTATAAAAGGAGCAGGCACTTCATAAGTAATTCCTCTCTCATGTATGACCAAGAAATCAAGCTCATTATCATTATTGAGCTTAAGCAGATTTTCTGCATTTGTGGAAGGGCTCATATAGTTTCAACTTTTGTGTTGCTAATGTTAAGAGCAAATGCGTGAGACCATGAATAAACTAGTCGCTTTGTTTTATCACCTTAAGTATTTTAATATTTTTTCCCTGCATCACTTTTATCAAATATGTTCCCGGTACAAATTCGGCACCAAATAAAAATGTATCGTGTCCGCGTCCTTCCGCCTCGTAAGCTTTTCTTCCATAAACATCCACGATTGTTATTTTCACATTTGCGTTATCATTGCTCTGAATCCGCAGAGTGAATGCAGTTGAGGAAGGATTCGGATATATACTCGCATTAAGTCCGGAATTATTTTTTGCCGTGATGTTGCCGCTTCTGCTTTGGTTGCTATTTACCGCCACCATCCCTCCACATCCATTCGTACCATCGTTAACCTTTATGGATTCCGCCGTAAATAAACAGCCGTTATCATCGGTTACCGTTGCGGTATAACTTCCTGCCGTAACCGTAAAATGATTATCATCCTGGGGGCCGGTGGTATTATTAGCTGAATCCGATAAGGTGTAATGATAATTTCCTGTGCCACCCTGCGCTGTTACAGTTAAGATGGTCGTTCCCCCTATGCATAGAATCGGATTGGCACTGGCGCTTGCGGTTAAGGCTTGCGGTTCAGTAACCCGCAATGTATCAGTTGTGAATGAGCAACCATTATCATCGGTTACAGTTACGGTATAATTTCCGGCTGCCACTGTAAAATGATTATCAACTTGTGCACCTGTGCCATCGGACAAAGCATAATGATAATTACCTGTGCCACCCTGCGGTGTTACTGTCAGCGTTGTTGTGCCCCCATTGCAACTGATGATATCAGCGCTTGCTGTTGCTGTCAAAGCTGGTGGTTCATCAATTTGTATAGTATCTGTTGCGAATGAGCATCCGTTGTCATCCGTTACGGAAAGCACATAAGTCCCCGAAGAAACTACAAACTGGTTGTCATCTTGTGGTCCAGTGACGTTGTTTGCAGAATTTGATAATGCATAGTGATAGTTACCGGTGCCCCCGGTGGCAGTGGCAATCAAATTGGTCGTGCCACCACTGCATAGGATGGGATCAGTATTTGCTGATGCCAACAGGGTTGGCGGTTCGGTTAAGATAACCGTGCTGTCAGTTGAACATCCATTGCCCGCCGTCAGAATGATTTTATAGGTTCCGGCTTCGAGATTGCTGATATTATTGATTGATGAAG
>DASQJI010000729.1:0-13405 GCA_035631175.1 Parafilimonas sp. | reverse complement strand
TTTTTGTTAATGAGGAAACGATCTCGTAACCGTCTTCATATTCGTTGATCAAAGCATCGACTTCGGAATCGCTGACCTGGTCGATCACTTTGACAAGGTCTCCAACACCGTGGGTGTTTACAGTATAACCAAATTTGTATTCAGCTTCTACTTTGTCGCCTTCAGTAACCGCAACATAACGCATGTTGTCTCCAAAGCGAACAAATTTTGCGCCTTGCCATGAATACCACGCAGCAGCGGCTCTCATCCATACATCGATCGAATGCACAATCTCCGGATCCTTCCAGTGCCCGGCGACCACTTTGCGATTCATGCGCAAACGACTCATGATAAACCCAAATTCCCGGTCGCCATGTGCGCTTTGATTTAGGTTCATGAAGTTCATGTCGATCTCGCCCCAGGGAATGTCCCGATTGAATTGAGTATGCAGATGAAGCAAGGGCGTGGTCAAGATCTTTAAACCACCGATCCACATTTTTGCCGGAGAAAAAGTGTGCATCCACGCGATGATGCCAATGCAATTTTTTGCGACGTTAGCATCAGAACAAACAGCACGGATCTCATCAGGTGTTGTAACAACCGGTTTGAAAACTACCGGGACAGCCATTTCGTTTGATTCATTCAACCCGTTTACGATCTGCTGAGAGTGATCGGCAACTTGTTTCAAAGTTTCTTCGCCGTATAAATGCTGGCTGCCGGTTATGAACCAAACTTCCAATTTTTTGAGATCGATCATTTACTTAGTATTTGAAGCTTGATGTTTGAAGTTTGATGTTTGTGTTCATTCATTTTCCTGGCCATAATATTTTGCTGCACCGTGCTTTCTCTCATAATGTTTTTTTATGAGCGCATCTTTCAATCGCAATGAATCTGCTTTTAGTGTTTCTGTTATGAAGGCCATCTTTGCGATCTCTTCCAAAACACCGCTGTTGTAAACCGCTTTGTCTGCAGTTTTTCCCCATGTGAACGGCGCATGATTACCTACGAGGATCATTTCAACTTCTTTGTGATCCAAGCCTCGTTCTTTTAGCGCATGAATTATTTGAAATCCTGTTTGATGTTCATAATCGCCTGCTATCATTTCATCACTCATCGGCGCTGCACACGGAATATCGCAGGTGAGATGATCTGCATGCGTTGTGCCATAGATCGGAATATCGCGCAGGCTTTGCGCCCAGGCTGTAGCATATGTTGAATGCGTATGCGCAACGCCGCCGATCGTTTCAAAATGTTTGTAAAGAACGGCATGCGTTAGCGTGTCAGATGATGGTCTCAAATTTCCTGCAACCGTTTTACCATCGAAATCAACAACGACCATTTTGTTAGGTGAGAGTTCCGAATAAGGAACGCCACTGGGTTTAATAGCAAACACACCAAGCTCTTTGTCTGCAGCACTTACATTTCCAAACGTAAACAATACCAAACCCAGCGCGGGCAGTTGCATGTTGGCGTCGTATGCGGCTTGTTGTATGTGTTCGTATTTGCTCATTATATTCTCGGCCCCCTAAAGGGCGAACGTTAAGACGTTGATGAATCGTACGCGAATATTTTTCAAAGTAGTTCAATTAATTTACAGGACTCATAAGTCCCCGTTAGGGGACGGGCTTCACTTCAACGTTACCAGCACTACACTCATCGGGGGCAGATCAACTGATAATCCGTTGGCCGATTTCTTATATGATGTGAACGATGCGAGTTTTACTTTATCCGGCTGATCAAATGTATTAACGTCATTAAATTTTTTTGATGTTAGAATTTGGCCTGCAATATTTTTATACGCGCCGACCGGCAAAGAAATATCAACGGAATTATTTTTTTGCGCGTCAAGGTTCACTAATGTAACATGAATTGCACCGGTGCTGTCTTTCGATGCAGAGGCATTTACTGCGGGAATGGTTTCATTGCCGAGACCATAAGCAGGACTATTAAAAGTGATTGGCAACAATATCGCATCCTGGTGCACTTTGTACAAATCAAAAACATAATACGTCGGTGTAAGCAGCACATGCTCTTTATTCGTCAGGATGAGCGATTGCAATACATTCACCGTTTGTGCGAGGTTCGCCATCTTAACGCGGTCGCAATGATGGTTGAAAATATTTAGTGTGGTCGCAGCGATGAGGGCATCGCGCAAACTATTTTGCTGATAAAGAAATGCAGGATTTGTTCCCGGTTCTACATCCGTCCATATTCCCCACTCATCAACCACCAGGGCGAGTTTTTTTCCCGGGTCATATTTATCCATGATCGCGGAGTGTTTGTTGACCAACTCATCCATTCTTAAACAATTCCTCAAAGCGTTGAAGTATAGCTTTTCATCGAAATCGGTTGCCGAGCCTTTGTGTTGCCAACTGCCCGCCAGTGTATAATAGTGCATTGATATTCCCCACATCTGCGAGGCGGGAATATTTTTCATCAGCACTTCGGTCCAGTTATAGTCGTCGCCGTTAGCGCCGCTCGCAATACGTTTCAGCGGAGCTCCAGGATAATTCTTACAAAACTCTGCAAAACGCTTGTATTCATTTGAATAGAATTCAGGCGTCATGTCGCCGCCGCAGCCCCAACTCTCGTTTCCGACGCCCCAAAAAGAAACTTTATAAGGGGCCGAATGCCCGTGCTCGCGACGCAGATCGGCAAGGGTACTTTTTCCGTTGAAGTTGAGATACTCAATCCAGTTTGCCATTTCTTGTGGCGTGCCGCTTCCAACATTTCCTGCGATGTATGGTTCGCACTTTATGGAATCGCATAACCCTAAAAATTCATGAGTACCGAAACTATTATCTTCTGTCACCATGCCCCATGTCGTGTTGATTGTTTGGGGACGTTTGTCATATTGGCCAATGCCGTCGGCCCAATGGTACTGATCGGCAAAGCAACCACCCGGCCAGCGTAAAACCGGCACACGTATCTTTTTTAAAGCATCGATCACTTCCCCTCTCAACTTATATTGTTTTGGATTGACAGAAGAATCACACATCCAAAATCCATCATAAATGCACCGGCCGAGGTGCTCAGCAAAATGTCCGTAGATGTACCTGCTTATTTTTTCATTCGCCGAATCGGTATGTATCGTCATTTGAACAGAGGATTGAGAAAACATATGTGTTGACACAAATATGCAAAAGCTAAAGACGAAAATCTTTTTTCTCATAATAGATTGTTTAGCGCTGCGCACTTAAGTTGCTTTCGATTAAGTTTCCGAATCGTTTATACTGCTCATAACGTTTCGAGTACAATTCGGTCTTCGAAACGTCAGGATGATATTCCGCGTCGAATCCTTTTCCCATCGCTGCCATCGCATCTTCAACGCGGTGATAAATGCCGGCGACCGTTGCAGCGAACATCGCCGCCCCTGTAGCACACGTTTGCTCAGAACTATGAATGCGGATTGACATGTTCATCACGTCGGCCATTGTCTGCATGATGTAAGGAGATTTTCGCGCTACTCCACCCAAACCGATCAGCCCTTTTACAGGAACCCCTTCCTCATTGAACCGATCTACGATCGCTTTTGCACCAAAACATGTTGCTTCAACGAGCGCTCTAAAAAAGCGTGGCGCATCTGTTCCTAAATTCAATGCGGAGATGGCTCCTTTCAAAGCCTGGTTTGCATCAGGCGTCCTTCTTCCGTTGAGCCAGTCAATGGCGAGCTCATCATTTTCTTCAATCGGTAATTTTGCAGCTTCATCCGCAAGAAGAGAAATGATGTTCTCGTGAAAATCTCTTTGAAGCAGATCTGCCGTAGTGGAGTCGATGACGGATGAAGTTTGTAAAATAGTTTTTAAAGAATATGAGATCATATTTCTAAACCAGGCATACACGTCGCCGAAAGCACTTTGTCCGGCTTCCATTCCCATCATGCCGGGAATGATAGAGCCGCGTACCTGGCCGCAGATTCCTTTAATGAGTTTATTTTCTACTTCGTCTACGGGCGCTATGAGCATGTCGCATGTTGATGTGCCCATTACTTTACTCAAGTGATATGGTTCGATTTGTCCGCCTACTGCGCCCATGTGCGCATCGAACGCGCCCACACCAACTAAAACTTTTGTTGACAGTCCTAAGCGCTCTGCCCATTCGGCGGAAAGATTTCCCGCAGGCTCGGCCGAAGTATATGTTTCAATGAAAAGCCTTTTCGTGAAACCGTCGAGCAAACTATCCAGCGTCGCAAAAAATTCATTGGGCGGTAATCCTCCATATTCAGGAGCCCATAACGCTTTGTGGCCGGCAGAACATACACCACGCTTCATTTTAAAAACATCATTGCCGCCCGTTAGCAAAAACGGAATCCAGTCGCAATGTTCCACCCATGAATAACACGCCCTGCGCACTTCTTCATCAATGCGAAGTATATGAAGTAGTTTACTCCAAAACCATTCGGATGAATAAATGCCGCCGACATACTGCAAATAGTCGATTCCAAATTTCGCCGCATGCTCGTTCAATTCTGCTGCTTCTTTTGTGGACGTATGATCTTTCCACAAAACGAACATGGCGTTTGGATTGTTCTCAAATTGCGGTAACAATGATAACGGTGTTCCGGCTTCATCGACGGCGACCGGTGTTGAGCCGGTCGTATCGACAGAGATGGCTTTTATATTTTTCGTTACCGTGGGTCCCGATTTGTTTAAACAATCTTTTATAGTCGAAACAAGACCTTCAACGTAGTCGAGCGGATGTTGCCGAAATTGATTTTTCTGGGGTTCGCAATAAAGCCCGTCTCTCCACCTGGGATAATGGAAGACCGATGACGCGATTTCATCACCGTTTAAAGCATCGAGGATAACTGACCGGACGGAATCTGTTCCATAGTCTACGCCGATCACATATTTATTTCGTGCCATAGCTGACGGGTCAAATTAATACTTATTTTTTTATGATAAACAACTCCGTTTCATTTTATTCTAACAGTGCCGGACAACACAGGCACAGAGCAGGTAGTTTTTTCAGCTCTCTCTATAGTGTTCGAGGTCTTGACTGGTTTAGGACCATGCTGCCTGAGAAAAATAATTGAAACCAAAAATTCAACTATCTTACTCTTTCAGAAGCACGCCGCATGAAAAAATTTATTCTTCTTTTATTTCTCGTCACAACAATAAACGCTTTCTCTCAAAGAACAATTCTGTTTGACGAAGGCTGGCGTTTTCATCGCGGTGATGTGGCAAATGCCGAGGCAATTGATTTTGATGATAGCGCCTGGCGGAAAGTTGACCTGCCTCATGACTGGAGCATTGAAGATCTGCCCGGCACAAATTCGCCTTTTAACCCGGACGCTACGAACGGTGTGAGTGTTGGCTTTACAACTGGCGGAACCGGTTGGTACCGGAAGACATTTACTCTGTCTCCAACAGAAAAAAATAAAAATATCGTTATCCAGTTCGACGGTGTTTATATGAATGCTGATGTGTGGCTGAATGGACACCAACTCCGAAATCATGCCTACGGTTACACATTTTTTTTCTATGATATCACAGGCTTCATGAAATGGAATCAAAAAAATGTCCTTTCGGTCCAGGTAAAAAATGAAGGCGCAACCAGCCGCTGGTATGCCGGCTCTGGAATCAATCGTCATGTGTGGCTGATAGAAAAAGAATCCGTTTGCGTCAGTACATTGCCGCCTTTTATCACAACACCGCAAGTGAGTAAAGCATCTGCTAAAATCGATGTTCGGGTGCTGGTGCAGAATGAAACCGAAAATACCTTAAATGTAACACTTGTGAATAAGATCATAGATCCGCAGGGCAAACAAGTTGCAACAACCTCAACCAAACAGAAAGTAAATTACATAGGAGAGTTTGTGTTTGACGACAGTACTGTTCTGAGATCACCCGCGTTGTGGTCAACAGAAGATCCAAACCTGTATAAATTAGTAAGCGAAGTGTACGTCAATGGAAAATTGTCCGATAGTGTTGAAACAAAATTTGGGATCCGCAAAATTTCTTTTGATGCCGTAAACGGTTTTATGCTGAATGGAACACCAGTAAAATTAAAAGGTGGCTGTTTTCATATCGACAATGGTCCGCTGGGAGCAAGATCGTTCGATGCAGCAGAAATTCGGCGAGTGGCCTTGATGAAGGCCAGCGGTTTCAATGCTATTCGCTGTTCACACAATCCACCGGCGCCCGCATTTCTGGATGCGTGCGATAGTTTAGGTATGATGGTAATTGATGAAGCGTTCGACATGTGGAATGAAGGAAAAAATGACAACGATTATCATTTGTATTTTGATAGAGAGTGGAAACACGATTTGGCGGCAATGGTGTGCCGCGACAGAACTCATCCTTCCATTATCATGTGGAGCATCGGCAATGAAATTGTTGGAATGGACAAGCCGGAGGTTGCAGACACCGCGAAGCTACTTGCTGATTATGTTCGTTTGCTGGATAATACCCGGCCGGTAACCGCCGCTGTGAACAGCGTCTCAGAAAAGAAAGACCCATTTTTTTCAGCGCTCGATATTTGCGGCTACAATTATGCGCAAGATCATTATGAAAGCGATCATCAGCGAAAACCAGAACGAATAATGGTCGCTACCGAATCGTTTCCACTGAAGGCGTTCGATTACTGGATGGGCGTCATCGATCATCCGTGGGTGATCGGCGATTTTGTATGGACAGGTTTTGATTATATCGGTGAAGCGAGTATTGGATGGCGCGGATATTGGCAGGAGAAAAATTTTTATCCATGGAATCTTGCCTACTGCGGAGATATTGATATCTGCGGATGGAAACGTCCACAATCCTTCTATCGTGATGCACTTTGGAAAAAAGATCAGCTTTCAATTTTTGTGAAACCACCGCAACCGAGTTTTCCAATCAATCCAAAAAAAGAAGATTGGAGTATCTGGAATTGGGACGATGTTGTTGCTGATTGGAATTGGCCGGGTCATGAAGATTCTTCGTTTGAAGTAAATGTTTATTCATCATGCGATGAGGTGGAATTATTTTTAAACGGGACATCGCTTGGAAAAAAGTCAACAAACCGATCCACAGAATTTATGGCTGTTTACAACGTTCGTTATGCAGCAGGTGAACTAAAGGCTGTTGGTCACAGTAGTGGCAAACAGGTGAATGAATCGGTTTTGAAAACAGCGGCGCAACCATCACAAATAAAATTATCTGTAGACAAAACTGAAGTCAAGGCGAACAATGAAGACCTCAGTTATGTAACAGTTGAATTGCTTGATGAGAGGGGCGTTCGGAATCCGAGATCGGAAAACCTCATTCATTTTACAATTGAAGGACCCGGCACGATCGCTGGTGTTGGCAATGCAAACCCGGTAAGTCTAGAAAGCTACCAGCTTCCACAACGAAAAGCGTGGCAAGGCAGATGTATGGTGGTTGTGAAATCGACAAACGAAAAAGGCGAAATAATTTTGAAAGCAAGTGCCGATGGACTGAAAACCGCGACTGTCACGATCGAAAGCAAATAAAATTACGATTACGATTTTAAGCCCACGGTTGCTGAAACTTTATCCTTCAAGCTTTTTCAAACGACCAGAACATCTTCACTTCAGCAACTAAAAAACATTTTTCTTTTTTTTCTTTGCGGTCATCCACCAGATCAGCGCCGACGTTACAATCGCGCCAACAGCAACCTTCTTTATCGCATTTGAACGGTTGTATTTCCATTCAGCTTTCCATCCTTTCTCTGCAAAGATGTTAGGAAACTGTCCGTGCCGAATATCATCGATAATGCCTTCTACAACATTTACGCGGTCTGCAAGTATTAAAGGAAACCAGTGCGCTAGTTGTCCCTCGCTAAACCGGAACGCAAACCTGCGTATTACCCCGCTCAGTCCTGTCGGCGGCAGCGGAGTGCCGAACACTGCGCTCACAGTTGGGCGCTCGTTGGAGTGCAGTACTTCTTCGTCGACCGGCTGCTGTTCGGGCCTTTGATAATCCGAACGTTCATGATCAGCGCCGTTGTATTTTTTCATCGGGTATGTGGGCTCATTCTCAGGATCAGCATCAATGCCCCAACCATTGATATTCTTATAATTTTCTGCCAAAGTGTTTTCCATAATAAAAATTTTACGCTCTTGCGAGTGGTGGTATCAGAACTGGTTTAATACAGTTATCAAGCTTTGAAGAAAAAATGTGATATGCGTCGGCCACATCTTCGAGCGGTATGCGATGTGTGATGATTTCTTTTGGCTTGATGCGGCCTGCCATTACATGTTCTATTAACCTCGGCAACAGCCGCTTCACGGATGCCTGGTTCGCACGAATTGTGAGCCCTTTGTTAAGCACATTTCCTATCGGCACGATGTTGCCGGTAGGTCCGTACACCCCAACAATAGAAACAATTCCTCCTTTCTTCACAGAATTGATCGCCCACCAAAGTGCGGTCGCAGAACCTGATTGTAGCATGAGTTTCGGCCCCGTGATCGTTTGCAGAGCGCTGCCCAACGCCTCGCATCCTACTGCATCGATGCAAACATCAGCACCATAATAATCCGTTGCTTTTTTAAGGAACAAAACAGGGTCGCCCATCTCTTTAAAATTATACACTTCACATTGCGCATAATTTTTTACGAATTCAAGACGATACTCTAAATGATCGATGACGATAACGCGCCCCGCTCCAAAAAGCCATGAACACTTTGCAGCCATGATCCCGATCGGTCCTGCTCCAAAAATTACTACGGTATCGCCGGTTTTTATGCCACCCATTTCTGCGGCCTGGTAACCAGTGGGTACAACGTCAGTTAAAAGCACAGCGTCTTCCATATCCATCTCTTCCGGAATAATTGTGGGTCCGACATCTGCATAAGGAACGCGTACAAATTCTGCCTGGCCACCATCATAACCACCGGCCGAGTGGGAGTACCCAAAAATACCACCGATCGCTGTGGCTTCCGAATTTGATTCATGGCAATTGCCATAAAGTTCCTGTTTGCAAAACGGGCAGGTGCCGCATGCAATATTAAATGGCACCAATACATGATCACCCACTTTGAGTTTTTGAACTGAAGAACCGATCTCTTCCACCACTCCAATGAACTCGTGGCCGAAAGTCATTCCCACACGCGTGTCGGGCACGAGGCCATGATAAATGTGCAGGTCTGATCCGCAGATGCAGGATCGGGTTACGCGAACGATAGCATCATTTGGATGACGAATCTCAGGATACGGTTTATTGCGGTCCGCGCGGATGCGATACGGCCCGCGGTAATTCATGGCTAGCATAATTATTTTTTTAAGGTCTTTAAGCGGTCAATAAAACCAACTGATTTCTCGCATAAAAAACGTGCCTGAATCTGAATCGAAGAAATAATCCAGGTAATTCTAAAACGAACTCAGCAGCCGTAACTGAAATTCTTTAATTTTATCGCACCTGCTTCGATTGCTGCATGTAGTCACATAAAATACCACCTAATGAATAAAAGTATCGCGTTATCCATTCTTATCGTCGGTTGCCTCACTTTCAACTTTGCCAGCGGACAAAACAACACACTAACAGCTAAAGAAAAAGATGACGGCTGGCAGTTACTCTTTAACGGAAAAGATTTGCAGGGCTGGCACTCTTACAAGCAAACGAAGCCGGGCAAGGCCTGGCAGGTAGACAACGGGATGATATTTCTCAACAAGAATAGCAACAGCGTTTATGAAGATTTCGCCGACCTCGTTACCGACAATGAGTACGACAATTTTCACTTGAAGCTCGAATGGAAAATGGAACCATGCGCAAACAGCGGCGTGATGTTCTATGTGCACGAGTCAAACGAGTTCAAGGACACTTATGAATCAGGTCCTGAAATGCAGATCGCAGATCTCGCCTGCAATGATGACGGCCGCATTTTAAAATGCAGAGCCGGTGACCTGTATGACCTTGTGCCGTGCGACACCGAATGGGTCAATGCCGCGCCGGAATGGAACACATATGAGATAATTGCCAACCACGGACATCTTACCCTGATCCAAAACGGACATGTCGTAAGCAAAACAAAATTGTGGGATAAAAATTGGCGGGAGATGATCAAAAATACCAAGTTTAAGGAATGGCCAGGATTCGGAACTTACAAGAAAGGACATATTTCGATACAAGGCACCGAGAATGGAAAACTTTGGTATAGGAATGTAATGATCAAGGAGCTGTAAAGCCCCTAAATCTCCCTAAAGGGGGACTTTGAAGAGCGACTAATTTATTACTTGCTTTCAATATCGATCAAGGGGAAATGTTTTTTGGCTAAACACGTTATCATGGAAAAAGAAAAGAACACATCGTCAGAAAAAAGTTTAACCCGCGGCGAGTTTATAAAAAATTCAGCGTTGGCAACAGCAGGATTCTACATTGTACCGCGGCATGTACTCGGCCGGGGTTATGTGCCCCCAAGTGATAAATTATATATCGCGTGCGTCGGATGCGGAGGAGAGGGAGAAAATGATATTCATCATTATGCCAATGCTCCAAAAAAGAATGCGGTCATCGCGTTCCTTTGCGATGTGGACGAGCGCATGGCTGCACCGAGAAGAAAAGAATTTCCGGCTGCCGGTTTCTATCACGACTGGAGAGAGATGTTCGATAAAGAACAGAAAAATTTTGATGCGGTGTCTGTGGCGATACCAGATCACAACCATGCTATAGTTGGGTTGAGTGCAATGCAAATGAAGAAGCATCTCTATCTTCAAAAACCATTGACGCATGATATTTTTGAAGCACGTATTCTTACACAGGCTGCATCGAAATATAAAGTCGTCACGCAGATGGGCGACCAGGGAGCATCATGCGATGGCATGCGCACATTGCGCGAATGGTTTGACGCCGGGCTGCTCGGCGATATACATACCGTTTACAATTGGACAGACCGTCCCGTTTGGCCGCAGGGAATACCATGGCCGTCTGTGCATCCGCCCGTTCCCAAAGAATTGAAATGGGACCTTTGGTTGGGCACGGCTCAGTACACAGACTATGTTGATAATTTGGTCCCTTTTAACTGGCGGGGATGGTGGCAATTCGGAACGGGTGCGTTGGGCGACATGGCTTGTCATATCATCGGCCCTTCATTTAAATTATTTCAATTGGGTTATCCAACCGAAGTAACATGTAGCGCAACGATCGTGTATTCCGGGAAGTTCACTGAGGGAGATTATCCGGACAGCATTCCGCCGTCTAGCGTGCTTCGCTACACATTCAAATTGAAAGACGGCCGCGATCTTAAATTGTATTGGATGGATGGCGGAATCGCTCCTGATCGCCCGGACGAACTTGATCCTGATGTGAACATGAACAATGAGTTGGCATTCGTGAAAGAGGAAAACAGTTTTGAAGGCGGAACCATCTTCATCGGAACAAAAGGAAAAGCTGCTTGTGGATGGGGCGGAGCGTATCCAAAATTATTGCCGCTATCGTTAAATAAAGATGTGAATATCCCAAAGAAATATCCGCGCATTGAAGGTGGCATGGATGGTCATTGGTGGCAATGGATTGATGCATGTATCGCAGGGTATGGAAATATGGAAGTAGATTCTCCCTTCGAAGGCTATGCCGGGCCGCTCACCGAAACAGTGTTGATGGGAAATTTATTGTTGCGCTGTTTCAATATGCGAAAAAAATCGAAGAGAAAAGATCCGGTATATGGTGAAGTGGAAGAAGTGGAAACACCGGGCAGGTATATCGCTTATAAGTGGGATGGCGAAAATATGCGCATCACAAATTTTGAACCGGCGAATCAATTCATAAAAAGAGAGTACAGGAAAGGATGGGGTGAGATGAAACTGTGATGATGAATGATGAGTGATGAGTAATGAGTCAGTCGCCGGTCGCCAGTCGCCGGCAACCCGCAACTGGTGACCGGCACACTGCAAACCTGCCACCTGCAAACCTGTAACCTGCAACCATTCACCAGATCAATTGCAACTGATGATCTTTTCATTGAGCAATTGCCGTTCACTCCGTGACGTGGTTAGCCCAAGTGCTTTCGTAAAATAATTTTTTGCTTCCTCTTTTTTATTCAATCCGAAACACATTTCACCAAGCGTCGCAAAGTACAGGTAGTGTTTTTCGAGGCCTTTTATTTTGTGAAGAGCTTCAAGAGCCGATTGCATGCTTATGGCATAAGCTGAAGCAATTGCTTTGTTTAATGCAATTACCGGTGTCGGCTTGATCGCATACAATACCTCGTACAAATGATAAACTGTTTTCCAGTCGGTTTGTTCAAACGAAGGAGCGACTGAATGTTGCGAGGCGATCGCTGCTTCCAGATGATAAGCCGAAAAGTTATCGCTTTCCGTGGCTTCATCCAGGTAGTCGAAACCTTTCTGAATAAGCTGCCGGTTCCATGTTGACCTGTCCTGGTATTTTAATGTGATAATGCTGCCGCGCTCATCGATCCTTGATTGCAACCTCGACGATTGAAAACACATCAACGCGAGTAAAGCTTTGATCGACGAATTATTGATGCCGGAGTGTTGGGTAATGAGATGGCAAAGCCGCATCGCGTTTTCGCACAGATCTTCGCGGATGAGCTTGTCCGGGTGCGAGGAATTATATCCCTCGTTGAATAACAGATAAAGCGTTTGCAGTACCGCCTCAAGTCTTTGCAACATCAAAGTGGGTGGTGGCACCTCTAATTTTATTCCTTCATTCCTGATCTTTTCTTTTGCCCTGTAAATTCGCTTTGCGATCGTCTCGTCGGAAGTGAGAAATGCATTGGCTATTTCATGCACGCTCATGCCGCACAGTGTTTTCAAGGCGAGTGCAATTTGGGATTCTTGCGGAATTTGAGGATGGCAGCATGCGAACATCATGCGCAACTGGCTATCCTGTATCTCGTTTTCAAGAAAGATATGTTCGAGTTCAGGACTGGCGATGATCTCTATGCCGCGCAGCTTTGAAAGCTCGCTGCCGATCTTTTTGAAAGTCTTCTCGCGGCGCAAATAATCGATCGCATTATTTTTTGCGACGTGATACAACCACGCTCCCGGGTTCTTCGGCGCGCCGCTGTAACTCCAAACCGCCATGGCTTTAAGCAATGTATCCTGCACAATATCCTGCGCCGTTTCCAATCGTTCGATCCCCAACAGTTTTGTCAGCACAGCTACCATCTTTCCCGATTCATTTCGAAAAAGATGATCAACTAACTGGGTTATGTTTTCTGTTTTCATTGTGGTTAATTGGGCTACTGGGTTACTGGTTTATTGGGTTATTTGTTTATTGGGAAATTAGTGTGCCGGCGAGCGGAATTGTTCATTCAGGCTTCCTAATCTCCCAATATCCCAATATCCCAATAAATTAACTCCATCACATATCCATCTTCATCACCTGCCGAACTTCCACAGAGCCGCCATATTCAAAATCAGGATAATCTTTCGCCAGGGCAACGGCCTCGTCGTAATCGGTTGCTTTAATGATAAAATATCCGCCCACAACTTCTTTTCCTTCAGTGTACGGACCATCAGTA
>DASQJI010000728.1:0-4645 GCA_035631175.1 Parafilimonas sp. | reverse complement strand
GGCGCGGCTATTATGAAAGCGACACCTATAAGGATCGTAAATTCTTTTGAAAAGAGGTACACAATATTTTTTATGCTGGCGCCCAGCACCTTTCGAATACCCACTTCCTTTGTACGTTGTACAGCCATAAATGAAACCAATCCGTACAAGCCCAGGCACGAAATGAAAATGGCGATGCCGGCAAAAATTTTATACAACAACGACAGTTGGTTCTCCTGCAGGTAAAAGTTATTGATGCTTTCATCCATGAAGTAACTGGTGGTTGCATACTCGGGATAATATTTATCCCACGTTTTTAGGATGGCCTCTTTTGTGCCGACAAGATTCGAGCTTCTTATTTTTATTGAAGTGTTACTGTAAAACCTTTTTTTAGGGCCGATCAACGTGGGCTTTATTTCATAGCGAAGAGAATTGGTTTTAAAATCTTTCACCACCCCAACAATTGTTCGCCAGGGGTCCCTGGCACCCATCCTTATCTGTTTACCTATGGCGTCGTTGTCACTTTTTAGTCCAAGTTTTTTTACCAGCGTTTCATTGATGACCACATCCTTCATGGTATCGCTCGCACTGTAACCGTGACCTGCGGCAAACTGCAACCCGAACGTTTTAAAATAATCCTCATCGGCGCATTTGAAATATAAAGTATAATTGAGTTCGGGTCCATGATCAAAAAAGAAATTAGTTCCCCAATTGTTATCGGATGACGGCACATCGCTGCTGAATGACGCAGACTGAACGCCCGGAATTTGCAACAACTGCTGCTTGAATGCCTGCTGTCTTGAGATCACTACGCTGTCGGCGTTACCGCTTAAAACAAACACCGCGTTCTTATTAAAGCCCAGGTCTGCAGTTCGCACAAAACTCATTTGACTTATAGCAACGATAGTCCCAATTATCAGTACCTGTGAAATAGCGAATTGAGTTATAACAAGCCCTCTCCTTAATGAGATACCACCGATGGTCGCAGATGTGATCTTGTTTTTTAATGCCGACATCGGGCTAAATCCGGACATTACCAACGAAGGGTAAAGACCGGAGAAAAATGTGACCACAATACCGGTGATCCCAACAAAAAGCAGTGTACGTGTGGTGAAAATATTTAGCGGTTCCTCAATAGAGTCAATATGTTTTATGAAAGGGAGGCATATATCGGCGATGACGACCGCTAATATTAATGCGACGAAAACAATGATCGCAGTCTCGCCCATCATCTGCCAAAAAAGTTTCCACCGGTTACTGCCAAGAACTTTTCTTATACCGATTTCCTTTGAGCGGTTCACAGCCTGCGCCGTAGCAAGATTAATGAAGTTGATGCAAGCCATCACAATAATGAAAATGCCTATCAGCGACAGCGTCCATAACGTCGACCTTGTTGTCACGTGATCACCAAAGTTGCCGAAGCGATCGTCAAAATGTATCTGGCTCAACGGTTGAAGAAAATTTGTTCTTTCGTTCGATTTATCTTCGCGATAGTGCTTCTTGCCGAATTGCAATAATTGATTGTTGATATTTTCTGCCGACACATTTCCGGGCAACTTAACGTACACCTGTTCGTTGCTGGTTGTGCGTCCCCAATCTGTTGAATACCCATAAAACTCGGTGTTCTTAAGGCTGACATAAGAAGTAACCATACCAAGCGGAAAGTCTGAATTAGCGGGAACATCCTCTAAAATTGCGGCAACTTCTAAAGTGAGCGTATTATCCAGTTTTAGGAATTGACCAACTGCATCATGCCAGTTCCCAAAATATTTTTCAGCCATTCTTTTTGTAAGCACTGTCTTATTTGGCTCCGATAAAACTGAAGGGCTGCCCGTAAGCCATGTAAAATGAAATACAGCGAAGAATTGTGGGTCTGCAAAAAATAAGCCGCTGGATTCAATGAATTTTTTTTGAGAAGTGCCTGCCGCCTCCCCTTTCCCTACAACTGTTACCTGGCTTCCATAGCTGGCATATAAAGCTCCGACTGTTATTTGAGGGATATCAACACGTAATGCATCCAATACGGGAAAGGGGGTGCCGGGTGTATAATCAATGCCATCCTGGTATTTATCCTGCGTCACCACACGATAAATATTTTGATAGTCGGGTTGAAACTTATCGTAGCTTAATTCATATCGTACTACGATAAAAAGTAAGACACATGCCGCCATGCCGATCGCAAGGCCAGTAACATTAATGCCCGCGTAACCTTTGTTACGAATTAAATTTCTAAGGGAAGTTTTTAGGTAGTTCCTAAACATTGATACAACTTGTTGTTATTTGTGTTGATCTTAATTGTTACTGATGAATAACGCTTATTATGCCGTTGACAATTCACCCCTCATAATTGACAGCCTCCACTCATCACTCATCACTGCATATTCATTATTCATCACTCATTCATCATTCATCATTCAGTTCTCAAACTCTTCACCGGGTTAGCCACCGCTGCTTTGATAGCCTGCACTGTTACCGTAAGCAAAGCGATCGCAGTAGCGAGTACTCCTGTAACGAAAAAGATCCACCAGCTGATATGTACCCGGTATGCATAATTCTCCAGCCATTTGTTCATCGCAAACCACGCAACCGGCGCGGCGATAACGAATGAGATAAAGACAAGCACGATAAATTCTTTTGCCAACAGTTGAGTGATGTTTGTAACGGTGGCGCCCAGTACTTTTCTTATTCCTATTTCCTTCGTTTTCACTTGCGCGGTATATGTAGCCAAGCCGAAAAGTCCCAGGCACGAGATCAGGATTGCCACGGCTGCGAACACGTTGAACAAAGTTCCGGTTCGCTGGTCAGCCTGGTACATTCGACTGAAATCATCGTCGAGAAAACTATACTCAAACGGATAATCAGGACTGAATTGCTTCCATACTTTTTGGGCGCCCGCTATCGCCTGCGCCGCATCTTTAGCTGTTGTTTTAATATAGATCCTCCAGTTCGGTGGATTATAGTAAAATATTGCAGGTTCAATCGCCTCCTTAAGCGAAGCGTAGTTGAAATCGTTAACTACACCGATGATAGTTCCTTTCAAGTCCCATAAACTGAAATTTTTGCCGATGGGATCTTTGATACCGGCCTGTCTAACGGCAGTTTCGTTTAAGATGAAATGAGTGGAATCTTCTTTCGAACCTGTGAAGTTTTGACCCGACACCATATGCATCTTCAACAATGGAATAAAATTCTGATCGATAGAATTGGGATGTATCAAAAAAGTGCTGCCTTCTTTTTTCCCGTTCCAATAAGTATCTCCGGTTGTGGAGTTAACGCCTGCAATACTGTTCCCCGATGAAGCAATACCTGATATTCCCGGTTGCTTGCGGAGTTCTGCTAATGCAGCGTCGAAGTGATCATGCAATTGCTGCGTCAACGTAAAAGAAAATACGTGTTCCTTATCAAATCCAAGGTTCTTTTCTCTTACAAATTTCATTTGATAGCTAACGACTATCGTGGCAATTATTAAACCCACGGAAAAAATGAATTGCGTTACCACCAACACTTTTCTGAATGATGTGTTGCCAATACCAAAAGAAAGTTTGCCTTTTAAAGATTGGATCGGCTTAAACGATGATAGTAATAATGCGGGATAAACACTTGCCATTATGAGTGTGGCAACAATCGCAAAACCGGAAACGAACCAGACGTCTTTATTAGCAAGCGTAAACAAGAGGTGCTTGCCTGAGATATCATTATATAATGGAAGCAACAAATAAATAAGGGCAAACGCAACCCAGGAGGCTAACAGGAATAACAAAGCTGATTCGGCAATGAACTGCATGAACAATTGAAACCTCGCGGCACCGATTATCTTTCGCACGCTCACCTCTTTGGAGCGAAGCATCGCACGCGCGGTTGACAGATTTACATAGTTGATGCACGCAATGCATAAGATCAGAATGGCCACTACGAAAAATATCCGCACGGTTTGAAGCGCTCCGTTGCTGCCGTCGGCAGCAACAAGGTGCGATGAGCGCAGCGGCTGAAGGGTGAAAAAATCATCCTTCGACTCGGGTCCTTTTTTGTCGTGGAATATCGTTGTCAACTTTTTCGCAACTACATCTGAAGAAGCATCGCGTTGAAGTTGCAGATAGATATGGTAAGAAAAGTTTCCAAGATCTTCATCGATCGTTTTCCAGTCGCCGTTCCCGCCCCATTTCGTGAATAAGCCGGCATAAAAAGCCATCGGCATGATCATATCATATTTCATGCTCGAGTTTTCCGGGAAATCCTGCATTACACCACTTACCCTGAAGTCTCCGTAGTCGGTTGTTAATACCTGGCCTAAGGCATTTGCATCGCCGAAATACTTGTGTGCCTCAGATGACGTAACAATAATCGAATTGATCTCAGGAAAAGGTTTTACCCTGTCGCCCTGCAGAAGCTTGAAATCGAATACAGAAAAAAATTGCGGATCGACAAACGCCAGGTTTGATTCTTTAAATTTTTTGTCCTTGTACGTAAATAAGACTGGCTCGTAAAAATTATTTACGCGCACTGCATTCTGCACTTCAGGCACCTGTTTGCTAAAGACAGCCAGTGGCGCAGGCGAACCTTCCCATACCTGGGCGGCATCGCCGGTTCCGAGGTGAGAATTGATCTTGTAAATATTTGCGGCGTTGTGATGAAAACTATCATAACTCAACTCATCCTGCACCCACAT
>DASQJI010000727.1:0-2428 GCA_035631175.1 Parafilimonas sp. | reverse complement strand
ACCGCCGGAAACTTTGAAATTATAAGCATCATAATCAACAAGATCTTTTTCATAATAGCCGGTTCGGCTGATTGGAAAAAGCCCTGCAATGGTTAGATCAGCGCTTACTTCATCTCCATACACATTTACCCCGTCATAGTTTGGATCAGTAGCTCTCGTGCCCGGTTTAATTTTGCTGAAAACGTTATTACGCAAAAGATCGGTGCTATCGTCAGCCTCCCAATCGTCTGCTTTTATATATTCAGCGCCTATTTTAAACGCGAATTTGTCGGAAATCTTTTTACCCCATCTCATGCTAAAATCGTGAAAGGGAGAGGCCTTATGCCTGTAATCATCAATGTGCATGACTCCCTCTTTTACTTGTATCGCGAAGCCCTGGTATTTGAAAGGGTCCTTACTCGTAATCAGCAAAGTTCCATTCATGCCACCGGAGCCATATAAAGCGGAAGATGCGCCGGAAAGCAGTTCCATGTTGTCGACATCCAGCTCAGTCAAACCGATCACATTGCCCACACTAAAATTAAGAGCTGGTGCAGCATTGTCCATTCCATCCACCAACTGGTTAAAACGCAGGTTACCACTGCCATTAAACCCGCGCGTGGATACTGTCTTAAATGTATAGCTCGAGCTGGTGACATCTACTCCTTTTAAATTTCCCAATGCATCATAATAATTCGGACCGGGCGCGTTTCGGAGTGCGTTCGCATTTAATCGTTCTATAGTTACAGGTGACTCGAGAATGCGTTGAGGTAACCGCGAAGCTGCAACCACAATTTCCTGCCCTAGGGCATACGAAGGTTCGAGTTCAACATTCACTGGCTCAGCAGCACTTGTTATGTTTACCTCCTTGTCAGTGTAACCGATGGAACTTATCACTACGCTGAAGGGTGGGTTTCTCGTGGTGACCAGTCGAAAATTTCCCTTTTCGTCAGAGTAAGTTCCAACAGTACTTCCTTTGATTGTTACAGAAACGGCTGAAAGATTTTCTTTGGTCTGGCTGTTTTTAATATTCCCGTTAATAATTACCTGGGCCTGGGCAAAAGCATTTGAACCTGCCATGCAGTATATAATCGAAGCAAGCAAAGCAATTTGCAATTTTCTCATAAAGAGGATTTTAATGTTAAGCAATATAAGAATTGTTCACTGCAAACGGAAAAAAATATACTAATGGCAAACACGTACCGGTTGAATTTTTCCGTTCCCTTTTGTTGTTCGATTTAGTCTTGTACGTTTGTGACATGATAAATGAAGTCTTCGAATTTCCACAGCAAACATCTTTTTACAAGGGCAAAGTAAGAGACGTTTACACGATCGGTGAAACCTTACTTGTAATGGTTGCAAGCAACAGGATTTCTGCGTTCGATGTAATACTGCCTAAACTGATCCCTTACAAAGGGCAAGTGCTTAACCAGATCGCCGCTTTTATGCTGAATGCTACAAAGGATATTTGTCCAAACTGGTTATTGGAAGCACCGGCGCCGAATGTGTCGATAGGAAAAAAATGTGTCCCATTCAAAATCGAAATGGTGGTGCGGGGCAATCTTGTTGGTCATGCATGGAGAACCTACAGCAGCGGCAAAAGGGTGCTGTGCGGAGCGCAAATGGACGAGGGCCTAAGAGAAAATGATTTTTTTTCGGCTCCAATTATCACACCAAGTACGAAGGCTGAAGCAGGACATGATGAGGACATTAGCCCGGCTGAGATCATTTCCAACGGTCTTGCGACGCAAGAAGAATGGCAGGTATTGACGAACTCCGCATTGCAATTATTTGCGCGCGGAAAAGAGATCGCAGCAACGCATGGTTTAATACTTGCCGATACAAAATATGAGTTCGGAAAACTAAACAACGAAATTGTATTGATGGATGAAGTGCACACGCCAGATAGTTCGCGATATTTTTATGCTGACGGTTTTGAAGAACGACAGGCGAAAGGTGCACGGCAAAAGCAGCTCAGTAAAGAATTTGTTCGCGAATGGTTGATTGCAAATAATTTCATGGGGAAGGAAGGTCAAACAGTTCCGGAGATGGACGATGATTGGGTCAATACCATTTCAAAGCGATACATTGAATTGTATGAAACGGTGATCGGAGAAAAATTTATACCACAAAAACTGAGCGACGCAGATACCTATAATAAAATTGTCGAATCACTGAACAGGATGAAGCACATCTGATTGAACGCCTCACCCGGACTTTCCGTCTCCCGGTCTTCCGTCTTCCTACTTTCCCATTTGCTTGATCAGTCAAAATTTTAATCCGGCAATTCGTTTAACCGCGGCCTCAGTCTCGACCTGCTTTTATTGAATACGTTTCTGCCCTTGTCGACGCCTTTACGAATTTGTTTTTGCCTTTCGAGTGGCAGGTTGATCGTGTCCTTGCATTCCATGCTGCAGCAGCCATCGTATTTTTGCTTGCATTCTTCGCA
>DASQJI010000726.1:0-2157 GCA_035631175.1 Parafilimonas sp. | reverse complement strand
CAATCAAAAAACCAATATCATAACCTTCCCATACCAGTACGGAGAAAACAATCCGCCAATGAAACTTGGAGAAGGGCTCACTTCAAAAATCATTCTCACAAAGGAACCGCTGCTCATCAATAAAGATGTTCAGGAACAAACGGTTCAATTGGGTATAAAACGTGTAGGCATTCCCGCATCCTCTTACTTAGGTGTTCCTATACCGGTCGGTGATGAGATCATCGGTGTATTAAGCGTGCAAAGTACCGAGCGGGAAAATGTGTTTGATGAAAATGATTTGCGGCTGTTGTCAACGATTGCAGCTTCAGTTGGTGTTGCCTTGCGAAACGCAACCTTATTCGATGAGGTGCAACATGCGAAAATGGAGGCAGACACCGCGCGCAAAACAGCAGAAAAAGCGAACGAAGCAAAAAGCGCATTCCTGTCTACGGTAAGCCATGAATTACGCACGCCGCTCACTTCTGTGCTTGGTTTTGCAAAGATCATCAGGAAGAGGCTTGAAGAAAAAATATTCCCGCTCACGGACAGTTCAGATGCAAAGACGTCCAAAACGATTCAGCAGGTAAAAGAAAATCTGGACGTCGTGGTTTCGGAAGGAGAACGTCTTACCACACTTATTAATGATGTGCTTGACCTGGCAAAGATCGAGGCAGGAAAAATGGAATGGAATTTTGAGAACGTGAAAATGGCCGAAGTCGCAGAAAGAGCAATTGCCGCAACCACATCGTTATTCGATCAGAAAAATCTCGTCCTGAAAAAAAATATCAAAGCTGAGTTGCCTGAAATATCCGGAGACCGCGATAAGCTGATCCAGGTAATGGTGAATCTTATTTCGAATGCTGTTAAGTTCACACCGGCAGGAACTGTAACCTGCAACGTGCAGAAAAAGGGAAAAGAGATCGTGGTGGCTATATCCGACACAGGGATCGGCATTGCGCCCGATGATCATAAAGCCGTGTTTGAGCAGTTCAAGCAAGTCGGCGGCGATACACTCACCGACAAACCAAAGGGAACCGGGTTAGGGTTGCCCATCTGTAAAGAGATTGTCGAACATCATGGTGGAAGGATCTGGCTTGAAAGCGAACATGGAAAAGGAAGTACGTTCTTTTTTGCACTGCCTGCAACTAAATCAGAAGTGGTGAAACCGCTGCACTTCGAAGACCTGATAAAGCAGCTAAAAGAGCAGATGGCGCAGTCACCATTAAAGACTAATGGAAAAGGAACAACGATACTTGTTGTTGATGATGAAGACAGCATTCGTTCTTTATTGCGGCAGGAATTGGGCGAAGGTGGTTATCACATTGAAGAAGCGAGTAATGGTAAGGAGGCGCTTGCAAAAGTACGCGTCAACAGGCCCGACCTTATCATACTGGATGTTATGATGCCGGAGATGAATGGGTTTGATGTAGCAGCCATCTTGAAAAATGATCCGCAGACCATGGATATTCCGATCATCGTATTATCGATCGTGCAGGATAAAGCACGCGGGTACAGGATTGGTGTCGACAGGTATCTCACAAAACCCATTGACACAACTTCATTGTTTGCGGAAGTGGGAACATTGCTTGAGCAGGGTAAGTCAAAGAAAAAAGTATTGGTAGTGGATGAAGATGGAACAGCGGTGAAAGCGCTCAGCGATGTATTGCAGGCAAAAGGTTATTCGGTAGTTGAATCAGACGGCAAAGAACTGGTCGCAAAAGCTGTCTCAACGCAACCGGATATCATCATCCTTAATTCTGTGCTTTCGGGCAAACAGGAAATTGTGCAATCGCTCCGTTTTGAAAAAGGGCTGGAAAATGTTTTGTTCCTGATCTATCAATAATAAATCAAACCAAAGCTTTAAATAAAGAAAATGTCACAAAAAATTTTGATCGTAGATGATGAGCCGCATATCCGAATGCTGATCGGCCAAACGCTGGAAGAACTGGAAGACGAAGGCGTTGACTTTTTTACAGCAGAAAATGGAGAGCAGGCGCTCGAAATTATTAATGAAGAAAATCCGCAGTTGGTTTTTCTTGATGTGATGATGCCGAAGCTGAACGGCATGGAAGTGTGCAGGCGCGTGAAAAAAGAACTCGCGTTGAATGATGTGTATGTAATATTACTTACGGCTAAGGGACAAGAGCTAGACCGGCAAAAGGGACAGGAAGTTGGGGC
>DASQJI010000725.1:0-3672 GCA_035631175.1 Parafilimonas sp. | reverse complement strand
GACTCACTATCAGTGCAACCATGCGCGTCAGTCACTGTAAACGTTTGTTTTCCGTAACCGACAACAAAATTGCCCGTCCCATCATATGGCCGCGTACCACCTGAAGCTGTCACATGCACGGTAGTAGTACCGTTTCTGCACAGCATACTATCTACGACGACACTAACGATCAACGGATCGGGTTGCGTTACTACATAGCTTTCGCTCATCTTGCAACCGGCATACGAAGTCACTGTAACAGTGTAGGTGGACGGCGACAGGTTGCTGATATCCTGCGCGGAATCTTTAAAATTACCAGTGTTAGTCCAGCAATAGCTGTAAGGACCATCGCCTCCATGCCTTACTATGTCGATGGAACCGTCTTTCGCCATGAAACAGCTTACGTTTGTCACCTGCGCCGTAAGAGTCGGCCTGCTGTCGATGCCAATTGCGGCAAGAGGCAATCGTCCATTCGGAACACCGCCTCCTGATATCGGGCAATCACCAGTATAAGAAACAGAGTCGGTTGGATTGAATTGAACATATATCGAATCCTCGAATGACGTACCATAGTTACTGATCACTAACGAGTCGTTGAATGCACTGTCTTCGAAAAAAGAGAATTTGTATCCGGTGAAAGGACCAACTACAACATCCGATCCATCCAGGAATGCACCGGATATTACAACCGGTTTGGCCACACTTGTGCTGAGCGTACAGGCCGTATCGAAAAGCAAAGAATCGGATGAGAATAAGCCAACATTGTTTACGAATGCATCAGGACGCTCAAACTCAACCAACGCAAATATCACATTTTCGCTACCAGTGTTGCTAATATAAAAATCCGACAGGCTATCACTCCTGTTTCCGAAATAACCGTCAGTAATCGTAACAGAAGCAGTCTTCCACGTACCACTATTTGTGCAGTTGACAGCTATCGATGGCTTAGTGATACTATCCTGTGCGTCGTAAAACAATTGCCAGCTCCCGTTGCCTGAATCGAGATACGTAACGGAGATCATCACAGGGGATTGACTGTCGAGCGGAGCATAGTGCATGAATCCATTATCGATATCAAAATACAGAGCATTCTTTCCGTTTGCAACATCAAAGCCGCGGCCAAATCTTCCATAAATTGTATTTGTGTCATTCGAAGCATTCACGTTCCAGTATCCAACGCTTGTTACGTAAGCATATAGCTGCCGAAGATATCGTTTGTAATTGCCGGGGATGATCCGCCATCCCACATCATTCGTACCGATTGCGCCTACCGTTCCGTCGTTCTTCATTTTGGCGCGTGCGGTATCCATCTCTAATGCGCCACGCGATGCGAAATCATTTTGAATATTTAAATATCTCTGGCCATTTGACCGAATCGCCTTGCCATATGTTGCCGCAGGAAATCGAATTGAATCGGATGCATCTAGCCCATCGTGCAAAGCGCACATCGCGTGTGCAGCAGTGGCGGTATCTTTTTCTCCTGCGTATTTATTAAAGAAATCGAAAGCCGGTTTATACAGAGGGTTTCTGATATATGTGGGCATCTGGTCCGAGAAGTCTAAGCCATAATGAAGCATTGAAGCAAATAGCGTGAACATGTTCCTGGGCGTGTGCATTTTCCACCAGCCACCATTCACATCGTTGTTAGCCAGATCTGAATTAGCACGGATGTAATCTCCGTTATGTTTGCTGTTTAACACAGGACTTAACCACGGCAACCGATCCAGCTCATCATTTATCTGAAATGATTTGCCGGGCACCGCATATCTAAGATTCATGCCGGGTAAGGAATCGAGCACCCAATAAATATTTGACTGACTGTTTGCATCCGAGCATGAAGGGTTACATAAAAGAGGAATGCCGCTGCCAAGATAGGCGCTATAGTAATGCCAGGTAAATTCCTTGAACAGGACGGCCAACTGGTTCGACGTTAATTTATATTGAGTATCTACATGTACCGTTTGGGTGTCCAAACCCAGTGCACGGGCTTGATCCACGTTTCTATAACCTATATAATCTAACTGCTCGCCGATACAGGCCTGGATGCTCAAATATTTTTTTACGATATCCGGGTAAGCCCTTACATGGTTTGCTACGGTATCGATCATTCTTTCGAAATAAAACTTGTAATCGTCGTCGGCGAAATAAGGTGAAAATCCAACCGAATCGTTGTTGCTGTTGTATTCTGTAACCTTCGGCACTGCGCCCGTTGTGAATAGCCAATCAGGTGCATAGTCTTTGGTAAATATCATGAGCTGAAAAGGTGTGCCGCGGTCCCGGTTGATCATCACACTATCAAGTTGCTGCCAGTTCCAGACATTATCTGCAGGCTCGATATCTTTCCATTTAAAGTTGTAAAGAAGTCCACGGATCTCGGGATAAACAGACCGGCTCAGCGGAATGCCGCCCCAGTTTTGACGAATGCCGTAAAGGTGTGTAACGGAATCGATGGTTTGTGCAGATGCAGAAGTGACTCCAAGCAGAATTATTCCAGAGAATAATCGGTTTCTCATACGACGATATGTGGATTTTCGTGGGAGCTGTTCGAAAAATTCAAGCAGCAGCTTCGGTTCGTTAATTTTGGACGGATAAAAATATTAAGCTGTACAAGAAATCACACAAAGATTCCGGTAAGCCAATAACCAAAAAAGACAAAACCGACCCGATCCTGACATTTAAAACATCGTGCTTAAATGAAATAGCCGCTTAAAGGGAAACGAAATACAAAGCGGCTATGCAGGGATACAAGATTTTCTAAACACACGTCTTTGTCAAGGCGTCAGTAACTTTTTTTCGCGTAAAAATTAGCCTCTAAAAATAAAAACAACAACGTCAGCAATTCTTATTGTGGATAGTTTTTCAAGTATCAAAAAGTTATTCACAGTTGGCCGGGAAACTAATAAAATTTTTATAGGCGACTCAAATCAGATGGATCTTCTTTCTTTTCCGGCGTTCTTAACGTGCGCAGCGTGATAGAATATCGCAATGATTTTACAGGCGAGATGCTATGCTGCCAATCATTCCTGGCGGCGTCCTTCATCACATACAGGGACCGGCGTTTCACCGGAAAAGAAATTATTGATGACCTGGTCTGTTGTTCTTTGAGATATGGACGTAACCGGAATATACAGTCACTGAGCAAAGAAATTCCGGCGATAAGAAGAAATTGTGGTGCATCACGATGCCAGTTTATCACTGACCCAACCGGGTACTCAGTCACCAACAACTCGGCAACTTCGTTTTTCTGAATGCCGATATGGTCCGTGATTTTTTGAATGAGAAATTCAAAGCCTAAAGGAATGGGCGCACCCTTCGTTAGTTTGTTTGATTCAAAATTATAGTCGTAACCAAAGCTTCTAACTTTTCGATTGGCCTTATAACCGTGATAGGTAAGATTATGTAATTCGAGTTCTGCGATCTCGTCAAGCAATTTGCTTTCTTCCGCTTCAGTTAGAAAGTCATCATAATATAAGAAACCGGCGGGCAAGCTCAATTCTAAAGGAAAAAGTGTATTCATCTAATGTCATACGACAATTTCCCGGCCAGTCTCTAGTTATTTTTTTAAAGAATCATAAACTGTTTTGATAAAGCTCTTTGGGTCCATTCCGCCGCTATATCCTTTAGTCGGATCCATCGCAACGACTTCGTCAAAAGTTTTTCCGTCGTTCATTGCATTTTGAACCCGGTCCCGTA
>DASQJI010000724.1:0-4350 GCA_035631175.1 Parafilimonas sp. | reverse complement strand
TTTACGTCAATGTCATTATTGACCTCAATTTTATTCTTGCTGATGAAGTAATCAGGATATAGCCTGCGTAACTGCAACGCACTCTTATTGCTTTGAGCGAGATAAGTCAGGAACAAGGCAATCCCGGCAAGCGCATCACGGCCATAATGAAGATCAGGCACGATGATCCCTCCATTGCCCTCGCCGCCCACTACAGCATTTACCTGCTTCATCTTCTCAACTACATTGACTTCTCCAACGGGGCTTGGAAAATATTCGCCACCGTTTCTAAGTGTGATATCTTTTAAAGCACGTGTCGATGACAGGTTGCTTACTGTATTTCCTTTTTTTTGTTGCAGAACAAAATCCGCCACTGCAACCAGCGTATATTCTTCACCAAACATGCTTCCGTCTTCGCAGACAAAACAAAGCCTGTCAACATCGGGATCAACAGCAATGCCCAAATGCGCTTCCTGCTTCCTCACCTCGGTACTTAACTGTGAAAGATTTTGCGGCAATGGTTCGGGGTTGTGGGCAAATCTTCCATTCATTTCTTCATTCAACACAATCAGGTCTTTCACGCCTAATGCCTTTAAAAGCGCCGGCACAGCAATTGCGCCCGTGCTGTTTACAGCATCAATAACGATCCTGAACTTTTTCTTTTTAATAGCAGCGATGTCGACAAGCGGAAACTCCACGATGGCGGTTATATGTTTTTCTAAAGCAGCCGGATCAGTGGTTATAGTTCCAAGTTTCTCCACTGTAGAAAAATTGAAGTGTTCGTCTGCGGCAGTTGCCAGCAATTGCTCGCCGTCCGCCGCGTTCAAAAATTCGCCTTTGCCGTTAAGCAATTTCAATGCATTCCATTCAGCAGGGTTGTGGCTCGCAGTGACTATTATGCCGCCATCCGCATTATGAGAAATAACAGCCATTTCAACCGTGGGCGTAGTGCTTAGGTCAAGATCGATCACATGCACACCACTTGCAACGAGCGTATTCATCACCAGTTGCTGCAGAAATGCACCGCTGATACGCGCATCCCGTCCAACAATAACCGTGTAAATTTGTTTAGCTGTTTGTTGCTTCAGCCACACCGCATACGCTGCCGTAAATTTTACAGTATCAACCGGGCTGAGAGAATCGCCGGATTTTCCTCCAATCGTACCTCGTATTCCTGATATACTTTTGATCAACGGCATTTTTCGGTTATTTGGGATGGCAAACATAACAGAAAAAACAAGACGTTTATATAAACCAAAAAAAGAAAGCTGTTATATTTAACAGCGAAAAAAAACTTGCAAAATGGTCGCCGCTGAATGGTTCAGAGCCTGGTTCAGTTCTCCTTATTACGACTTGCTCTATAACCAACGAAATGAGCAGGAGGCCACGTTTTGTATTAATAAGTTTGTTGAGTTTTTAAACATCCCAGCTGCGAGCCGCATACTGGATGTTGCATGCGGTAAAGGCAGGCATAGCCGCGCATTGGCATCAAGAGGGTTCGACGTTACCGGTATCGACTTGTCAGCACCGTCAATAATTGAAGCCAAAAATTTTGAGACAGACAACCTGCATTTTTATGTGCACGACATGCGCTTGCCGTTTTGGATAAATTATTTTGACTACGTATTTAATTTCTTTACAAGTTTTGGCTACTTCCGCACGATGCGTGAGCACGATGACGCAATTCGTACCATGGCTCAAAGCCTTAAAATGAATGGGACCGTTACGATAGATTACCTCAACGTACATTATGCGGAGGATCACCTGGTGCCCAGGGAAGAAAAAAGATCGAACGGTGTTATGTTTAATATCGACCGGTGGTTTGACGAGAAACATTTCTTCAAGCGGATCCATGTTGAAGAGACTGAAAAAAAAATTAGCGAAACATTTACTGAGCAGGTAGAAAAATTTTCTTTAGGTGATTTTACAGATATGCTCTCGTATGAAGGTCTTGCTATCGAACATATTTTCGGCGATTATGAACTGAACAAATACCATGTGAGAAATTCACCGAGAATGATCATGGTGGCAAGAAAGATTCATTAGCTATATGTGGAATACCTTTCATACGTGGGACACTTATTTATTCTTCGCGATAAACAATACATGGACCAGTTCTTTTCTTGATCACATTTTACCATGGTGGCGAGATTCCACAACCTGGTATCCGCTGTATTTGTTCCTGCTAATATTCATTCTTATAAATTTTGGGTGGAAATCATGGACATGGATATTGTTCGTCATCATCAACGTAACTATCACTGATCAGTTCAGCAGCACTTACGTTAAGCAGTGGATACCCAGGTTACGCCCCTGCCAGGACCCTGCACTTGAGGAGCACGTGCGGATGATCGTAAATCATTGCAGCGGCGGATACAGTTTTCCCTCTTCACACGCAACAAATCATTTTGGTGCCGCTGTGTTCTTTTTTTGTACGCTGAGACCCTATCTGAAAAAATGGGCTTACCTGTTTTTTTTCTGGGCCGCTTCCATCAGTTACGGACAGGTGTATGTCGGTGTTCATTATCCGTCCGACGTGATTGGCGGCGCGATTCTCGGTAGCATTATTGGGTATTTGATGTCGTTGATATATAGAAAAAAAATCGGTCTGCCAGACCTGGTGACGCTTACCACAGGAAAAGCTCAATAATCTGGTTTCGTATTTTTGATCCCCTAAATAGGTTCTGCCATCAAAATATTGCCCCATTATACCTATGAGGATTACATTCATTGGGACGGTAATTGGGAGCTAATCGAAGGAATTCCATACGCACTGAGCCCGCAAACACTCCCAAAACATCAGCGGATAAGCGTAAGTATTTCAAGTAGCTTTTTTATTGAATTAAAGAAGTGTAAAAAATGTACGGTCTATCAGCCCATCGACTACAAAATTACTGAAGACACAATTTTGCAGCCCGATATGCTGGTTGTATGCGAGCCTATCACAAAAAAATTTCTTGATTTTGCGCCAGCGCTTGTGCTTGAAATTATATCGCCATCTTCTGCACTGAAAGACAGGCATACAAAATTCGAAATTTACCAAACCGAGGCCATTCCCTACTTTGTTATTATTTCTCCTGATGAAGAAGAAGCTGAAATATATGAGTTAATAAACAATTCATATACACTTACGCAGCGTGGTCACTCTTTCCTTTACACGTTCTCGCTTCACGATTGCAGGGCTGAGATCAACTTCGGTGAAATCTGGCAATAAGCTTGCAGGATTGGAGTTGAGCGATCAGCATAAAATGCAGATTGATTAGTTTTGCGCTCAATTATTTATGGAAATACTTATAATTCTTGGGCTTATTATTCTGAATGGCATTTTTGCTTTAGCCGAAATCGCACTGATATCGGCTCGTAAAGCAAGACTTGAGGCGCAAGCCAACAAAGGAGATAAGCGCGCAAAGGAAGCATTGAAGTTGGCTAATCATCCGGACAAGTTTATTTCAACCACTCAGCTTGGAATAACGCTTATCGGCATCCTGAACGGTGTGTTTTCAGGTGAACATATCAAAGACAGCCTCGCCGAATTTCTTAAACAGTTCTCGTTCATCGCTCCGTACAGCAACGGCATAGCAACAGCTATCGTGGTGATAATTGTCGCCTATTTCTCGTTAGTGATCGGTGAGCTGGTTCCTAAACGCATCGGCATGAGCAACCCGGAAGGATTTGCAAAATTTTTTGCAGCGCCCATGAGATTCGTAACCGTGATCAGTTATCCATTCATATGGCTGCTCACAAAATCAGGGAACGTTATTGTCCGCCTGTTAAACATAAAGACTAAAGATTCGAATGTGACCGAAGAGGAGATAAAAGCAATTATTAATGAAGGAACCGAACAAGGAACGATCGAAGAAGCAGAGCAGGAAATTATAGAACGCGTGTTTCACCTCGGCGACAGGAACATCACTTCCTTGATGACTCACAGAAGCGATATCATTTGGCTCGATACGAACCTGGCCGTTGATGAAGTAAACCAATTGCCGGAAGATGAGTTACATTCTATCTACCCGGTTTGTGACGGTGATATAGATAACATCAAGGGCATCGTTTCCCTGAAAGATATTGTGAAGGCCAAACCAGGAACCAGGCTTGGCGAGGTGACAACTGCACCATTGTATGTGCCGGAGACGAATTCGGCTTATAAAGTGCTTGAGACCTTCAAAGAGCAAAAATCACATTACGCTTTTATCGTGGATGAATATGGAACTGTACAGGGCATGATCACCTTGAACGATATCCTTGACGCCATTGTAGGTGAAGTGCCGCATATCGACGAAGAACAATACGAGATCGTTGAGAGAAAAGACGGAAGTTATCTGGTAGACGCGCAGATCCCGTTCTATAATTTCTTAAGCTATTTCGATC
>DASQJI010000723.1:0-1518 GCA_035631175.1 Parafilimonas sp. | reverse complement strand
GGCTGCGTGGAAACGATATGCTGAGAATTGAAGCGCTCAGCGACGCCGTTTTTGCGTTCTCCGTGTCGCTGCTGGTCGCATCACTCGAAGTGCCGCAAACTTTTGGAGAATTAAAGATCATCCTTCGTGGAGCGATCCCATTTTTTGCGACCGTTGCTTTGATCTTTGTTTTCTGGTACCAGCAATATGTGTTTTTTCGCCACTATGCGCTGAACGATTTTCGAACGATCCTGATCAATCTGGTATACCTGGCGGTCATTTTATTTTATGTATACCCGCTCAAGTTCTTGTTTTCGCTCCTGATCTCTTCATGGACAGGAATTGACCTGTTCCCCAAAGCCTCTGAAAAGCAGGTGCCCGTTTTATTACAAACTGATTTTCCGCAGGTCATCATTATTTTCAGCGCAGGATACTTTTTTATCTGGCTGCTGCTTTATTTTATGCATGCCCGGGCTTTACACGCAACAAAGGACCCGGCGTTGGATAAATATGAAATTGAGTACACAAGAAAGGAGCGGAGAGGAGCTCTTTGGAATTCGATGGTTGGCGCGATTGCTATCATTTTTGCGCTGGTAAATGTTGAATGGCTATCGGGTGTTTGTTACCTTGCTATTCCGCTTTTGTTGATGGCGAATGAAAAATTATTCCGCTCGAGAATCAGGAGAATAAAAGTATGATCGACTGCATGCAAGGTTTTTTTGATCAGCTTGTTTAATTTAAAACACTTAAAACAGCAGCCCATCATTTAATAAATTTCCGATTTGCATTGCGGTGCTTGTAAGATCTTCTTTCGTGCGTTTCATCGCTTGTTCGATGTCCGGTTCGGTGCTTATGGGAACCATCTTATCAAAATATTTTTTCAGCTCAGCGTTTTCCTGTGATGGTATTCTTCCTGCCAGGGCGATAACGGGAACACCTTTTTGCTTCGCTCGTTTGGCGACGCCATACGGCCCTTTTCCCTGCAGGGTCTGTTCATCAATACTTCCCTCACCTGTTATTACAAGATCAGCTTCTGCCAATGCTTTGTCGAATCCTGTTACGTCGAGAAAATAATGAATACCATTCACTAATTCTGCGTTTAATAAAGTGGCAAAACTTGCGGCGATACCGCCTGCCGCGCCGCCATGCCTGATCGACGCCATATCTTTTCCGGTTTGCTGAAGAACGATGTCGCGAAATTGATTAAGCGCCGTTTCGAGTTTCTGAACATCCGCTTCAGTCGCGCCTTTCTGTGGGCCAAAAATTTTTGCTGCGCCATGTTCGCCAAGCAGTGTGTTTTCGACATCGCACAGAACAACGATCTCACAATTAAAAATTCTTTTGTCGAGCCGTGACAAGTCAATTGCTGCAAGATGGTTGAGGTCCTCGGGCAGGTTGGTCAAAACATTATTAGCACGATCTACAAATCGAATACCTAAGGCCCGCAGTGCGCCAGTCCCTCCATCAACCGTCGCGCTGCCACCGATGCAGAGAATAATTTTTTTTACTTGTTTGTCCAGTGCATTTCTTATCAGTTCG
>DASQJI010000722.1:0-3523 GCA_035631175.1 Parafilimonas sp. | reverse complement strand
CAATGATGCAATGGTACCGGTGCAATTATATGATCCGTATGGAGACGAAACAGGTGGAGCACTTTTATTGCCTGATGGGCGCGCTTTGTTTCTCGGTTCATCCGGCCACAACGCATACTACACACCATCAGGCAGCACAGCGCCGGGGACCTGGTCTGCAGCGCCGGATTTTCCAAACGCGCAGGGAACTCCTGATGCACCCGCAGCCATGATGGTTAATGGAAAGGTGCTTTGTAATGCTTCTCCTATCCCAACTTCAGGAAATCATTTTCCGAGTCCAACAACCTTTTACGAGTTCGATCCTGCTACGAATTCTTTTACCGCCATTCCTGCACCTGGCGGCGGAAGCACGTTAAACCAGCCCACGTATGTAACCTGCTTCCTCGATCTGCCAGACGGCAGGGTGCTTTATTCGCTCCAGGGCTCAAGCCAGTATTATGTGTACACGCCGAGCGGCTCTCCTATAGCTTCAGGAAAGCCAACCGTAGCTTCCGTTTCACAAACAGGCACGAGCACGTATCAAATTACCGGGACATTATTTAATGGGCTCTCCGAGGGAGCAACATACGGAGACGATTGGCAAATGAACAGCAACTACCCAATCGTGCGTCTCACAAATGGCTCCAATGTTTATTACTGCCGCAGCTTCAGGTGGAACAGTACCGGCGTAATGAGAGGAAATAAGCCCGACACGGCAACATTCACTACGCCCGCAGGTTTGCCTAATGTACCATACTCACTTTATGTTGTTGCAAATGGAATCGCTTCAGATCCTGTGTCGTTTACGCTGGCGCCTGTTGCATCCGTGAGTATAGGAATAACGTCGGGTTCAAACCCGTCCTGTTCAGGCGCTTCTGTAACTTTCACAGCAACGCCAACGAATGGAGGGTCTTCTCCTTCTTATCAGTGGAAAGTAAACGGCGGTAGTGTTGGAACAAACAGCAGCACGTACACCACGACCACTTTAACCAATGGGCAGATCGTTACTTGTGTGATGACTTCCAACCTGGCTAATGTACAAGGCAATCCTGCCACGTCGAATCCGATAACAATGGCGATTACGACGCCAACACCGGCCGGCGTCAGTATAGGCGCAAGTGCCACGACGATTTGTGCAGGAACATCTGTGACTTTTACAGCAACTCCTGTTAATGGCGGAACTTCTCCATCATATCAGTGGAAAGTTGACGGAGGAAATGCAGGCACAAATAGCGCAACTTTTGTAACCTCTTCATTGACGAATGGGCAAGTTGTTACATGTACGATGACATCAAATTCAACTTGTGTGACAACAAACGTTGCAAATTCAAACCAGGTTACGATGACCGTAAATCCGTTGCCGACAGTTTCGTTCAGTGGCCTGGCTTCAACGTATGATGTGAATGATCCTGCGGCGACGTTAACTGGCTCACCGGCCGGTGGCACTTTCAGTGGACCCGGCATTTCAGGCAATACATTTAGCCCTTCTGTTGCAGGTGCAGGTGGACCTTACACGATCACTTACTCATATACCAATGGAAATGGATGCAGTAATTCATCATCGCAACAAACAACTGTTACGAACAATAGCTGCACACCTCCGCCCACGCCGGGTGCGATCGCGGGTCAAACATCAGGTGTTTGTTCTTCAACGAAAGCATACTCGATATCTGCAGTTGCTGGTGCAACCAGTTACACCTGGACAGTTCCCGCAGGAGCATCTGTCAGCAGTGGCCAGGGAACTACAACCGTCAATATTGCTTTCACAACCAACTTCTCAAGCGGAACAATTTCGGTCAAAGCAAATAACTCATGCGCAAGCAGCAATGCATCATCTGTTACCGTAAGTGGAGCTCCTGCGCAAGCCGGTGCAATTTCAGGTCCGACTGCTGTATGCGCGAACCAGGCGAACGTTAATTATTCCATCGCAGCAGTAGCTGGAGCTACCTCATATACATGGACCGTGCCGGTGGGAACATCGATAAAGAATGGGCAGGGAAGCACAGCCATTAAAGTGAAGATTGGAACTAGTGGCGGAAATGTAACCGTTAAGGCAAATAATTCGTGCGGTTCGGGACTTACAAATTCAGTTGCAGTTGCAATAACCTGCAAAGGCCCCGGAAAACGTCCAGACTTTGCCGGTGCAACAGCTGGTTCGCTCGCTCCGTTCATGAACGTATCTCCAAATCCGTTGCAAAGCAGCGCGAAACTGGAATTCATGGTTGCTGCATCAGGCACCGCCAGCGTTAGGATATACGACGTTACCGGAAGACAATTGTCCATATTATTTAATGGAAAAGTTGAAGGCGGAAAGGTTTATGATCTGAAGTTTAATGGTAACGAATTGAAAGCAGGCGTCTATCTTATTACACTTAAAACTGAGAATGCAGAAACGATCACAAAGAAATTGATCGTAGCGCGATAAGAGATTGATCATTAGAAAAATTAAAAAGTCCTCCGGCTTGGAGGACTTTTTTTATTAGTTATCCTGGTTACACTGCGACCTTAAAAAGAACTCATATTCACCGAGCTTTGCCAATCATGCAACCTCTTCGAGGACTTCCTGCTTAACAAACTGCACTTCTGCGTGAATTTTCACTTCATTCCCTAACAATAAACCGCCGGTCTCAGTGACCGCGCCAAAACTGACGCCGTAATCAGAACGGTCGATCTTACCGCTAACGGAAAAACCGGCGCGCGTATTTCCCCACGGATCATTTGTTAAACCGCCGAATTGAACATTCAATTTCACTCTCTTGCTGGTGCCCCTGATGGTAAGCGTGCCGTAAAGCGCATATTCTTCGTCATCGATCTTTTCGAGCTTGTCGCCATCGAAGATGAGCTGCGGATGATTGTCTGCATCGAAGAAATCTCCATTTTTCAAATGCGCGTCCCTTTGCTCGTTATTCGTAGAAATTGAATCTACATCTGCGGCGAATTGAATTTTTGCTGTGCTGAAATCATCACCATCCGTCTCCACGCTGCCTCTGAACTTTTTGAACTGGCCTGTAACGGTAGAGATCATCAGGTGTTTTACTTTGAAGTACACCTCGGAGTGTGTATTGTCAAGCACCCATTTTGTGTCCTGGTTAATTGTTGTTGTTTGCATAAATAAATCTTTTTCAGACACAAAATTCCGTATATTTGCTATACAATAGTAAGTACTATACACAAGTATAGCACTATACTTTAGGAAAGCGAGTCGTATGACAGAGACAACGCAAACACAAAAAACGCACAGCGGTTGCACGCAAATGATCCTGCCCGTGAGAGATGCACTCGACATTTTAAGCGGCAAGTGGAAATTGCCTATTCTTATATCATTATCATTTGGCAACAAACGATTCAGGCAAATTTCGAGGGAGATCCCGAACATTACGGATAAGATGTTATCAAAGGAGCTTAGAGATCTTGAAATGAATCAGCTCGTTAAACGAACAGTTTACGACACGCTGCCGGTAACTGTAGAATATTCCATGACCAACTATGGTAAATCGCTTGAAAAAGTCATCGAGGAGTTGGCCAAATGGGGTATGCAGCACCG
>DASQJI010000721.1:0-3706 GCA_035631175.1 Parafilimonas sp. | reverse complement strand
CGATCCCGGACACGACCGTCCTCTTTTCAAAACCGAGGTCGATCTCAAGTTTCAAAAGTTTATCCGCCTTTGCAACTTTTTCCGCCGAAAGAATTTTTCCGATGCGAAAATCAAGTTTTGCGAAGTCGTCGTAAACAATCTCAGCTTTGAGCTGTGAGCTGTGAGCTTCGAGCTTTTCTTCCTCGGTTACCGTTCCTGGCTCGGACCCGGGAGCCTTTATTGATCCGCTTTTTAATTTTTGAATTTGAGCTTCTATTTCTTTGTCTTCAATTTTTCTGAATAAAATTTCAGGAGCCCTTAAACTGTAACCGACTTTTAATAAGTCAATCCTGCCCGCATTTTCCCAATCCAAAATCTTATCAACCACCTTCATCATGTGCAACATCTTCCTTGATGTGAATGGAAGAAACGGATTCATGATAATTGAGAGGTTCGCGCAAATCTGCAAACACAAATGAATCGTATTTTCGACCTCGGTTTTGTTGGTAAAATCAACATTTGTAATTCCGGTTGTTGCTAGTGTTGCCGGAACTTTTTTCCACGGCTCTTTTTCTTGTAGATACTTATTTCCTTTTCTTGCCAAGTCCATCACCTCGAAAAGTGCGTCCCGAAATTTGAATTGCTCTATATTAGTTTGAACATTGATTGCTGATTGTTGAACATTTTTTATTAATTCCTTGTCGATGCTAGTTAAAGTTTTCTCATTAAGCTTGGGCACCTTTCCCATAAACCACTTATGCATCAAAACAAATGTGCGGTTCACGAAATTTCCGAATATACTTGCGAGCTCACTGTTGTTCTTTTCCTGGAAATCTTTCCAGGTAAAATCGTTGTCCTTTGTCTCGGGCGCGTTGCTGCATAACACATATCGCATCACGTCTTCACAGCCCGGAAAATCTTTTACGTATTCGTGCAGCCATACTGCCCAGTTTCTGCTCGTTGAAACCTTGTCGCCTTCAATATTTAAAAATTCATTCGCCGGCACATTATCAGGTAACACAAATTTTCCATGCGCTTTGAGCATTGCAGGAAAGATGATGCAATGAAACACTATGTTGTCTTTCCCTATGAAATGGATAAGCCTTGTCTCTTCGTCCCACCAATAGTCTGCCCACTTATCAGTGAGTTCTTTGGTCGCGCTGATATAACCTATCGGCGCATCAAACCATACATATAAAACTTTCCCTTCCGCATCCGGCAAAGGAACTTTCACTCCCCAGTTGCTGTCTCTCGTCATTGCTCTTGACTGCAAACCGGTGTCCAGCCAACTTTTGCATTGACCATAAACATTATTCTTCCACTCTTTATGTCCTTCCAGGAGCCACTCTTTCAACCAGGGCTCATAATTCTGCAATGGGAAATACCAGTGTTTTGTTTTTCTTTTTACAGGAACCGCATCGCTCAATGTGCTGCGGGGGTTGATGAGCATTTCAGGACTTAACGAACTTCCACACCTTTCACATTGATCGCCATAAGCGGAAGGATTGCCGCATACCGGGCATGTGCCGGTGATATACCTGTCAGCTAAAAATGTTTTTGCTTTTTCATCGTAATACTGCTCCGTTTCCTTCTCTTCAAACAGACCGTCGTCATATAACTTCCTGAAAAAATCTGCTGCCGTTTGATGGTGGATTGGATTGGATGTTCTTGAATAAATATCAAACGAGATCCCCATTTGCTCAAAGCTTTGCTTGATCATCGCATGATATTTATCAACGATATCCTGCGGACTAACGTCTTCTTTCAACGCTCGTATTGTAATAGGAACGCCGTGTTCATCGCTTCCCCCTACAAACCTTACATCTCTTTTTTGTGCTCTTAAATAACGAACATAGATATCGGCCGGCAAATAACAGCCGGCCATGTGGCCAATATGCAGCGGCCCGTTGGCATAAGGCAATGCGGCGGTGACCAGGTATCGTTTGAAGCGTTTCGTCAACTCCCCGTTGCTTGAACTTGAACTATTTTTATTCTCATTACTAGCCACTGTACTTGTCCTTTAGATAAGAGTTCGATTTTTTATCGAGTTGCAAAAATAGGTGAACATGCAGAAACAGTGCTTCTCAATCTCTGTAGCCATCCGGTCAAAATGGTCACGCGGATCCTCGACGATGTTTTGCGCGACACGGTTCTCATTATTGAGGAAGCGCAGCAACATTAATGAATCGAATTCCACTCAGCAGTCAGTTAAATCAGTAATCTTCGCCGTCAAATGAATGGCTTGTTATTTGCCCTTTAATAATTATTGTTAATCCTAAAAACACTTTGTATGGAAACAAATAATCCATCCGAAAAAAACCGGGCTACTGGTTACAAGGGTGATAACGAAAGCTCCAATGAAAATATGGACACGGAAAATAGCAGCGGTCAAAATAAAGACGGAACTCAAACGGGAAATAAGGCGCAAAGTTCAGGCATGAAAGGAAGCAGTTCTGCAGGCAGCGGAATGGGAAATTCTGGCAATTCAGGAATGGGCAGCAGTGGCAGAGGCACGGGAATGAGCAGCGAATCTGGATCAACACAATCGGAAACTTCCTGGCAGGGACCGGGTGGAAGCCAGTCAGGCACCGGCAATATGGGTAGTTCTTCACGTTCGCAAGGCATGAGCGACACGTCGAGAGGTTCTGGTAACATGAGCAATACGGGGAGTTCAAGCCGCGGTATGGGAAACACATCCGGCTCATCTGCTGAGTCAATGAATCAGAGCGGAAGTGGCACAGGTAATGTGGGCAATACCAGTGGAAGTCAAAACAGAAGCAGCAGTCAGACGGGCAAAATGAGCGGCTCATCGGGTGGCTCAATGAACCAGGGTTCAGGAAGCGGAAAGTCAGGCGGTGGTTATGAAAATACAGGAAGTGGAGCTGGTGCAGGAAATATGGGAAATGAAAAGAGAGCGACTATGAGCAGCAGTTCAGGCACAGGGGATGAGAGTGAAGACGACATGAGCGGTGAATACGATAACACTCCGGATCTCGACGAAGCAGACATGGAAGAAAATGATCTGACGGATGACGAAGCAGACAATATTGAATGGGACGACCAGGATTCTCCTAATAAATAAACATTTGTGTTTCGGGTTCTCTTAATGGGCCTTTGCGTTTTTCGCAAAGGCTTTTTACTGCTTTGTAGTCAATAGCATAATTTTTGCGTCGGAAAAAACTTTTATGAATTGGATCGACATTCTGTTGCTCGCGATCATCCTCCTCGCTGTTTTAGGTGGATTGTACCGGGGCTTTCTTTTAGGAACCCTGGAACTTGCCGGGTGGATCGCAAGCGTTGCCATTGGTTTTGCATTTTATCCCTATGCCGCTAACTTATTTCAAAAGTATGCGCCTTCGCTCGGCGTATGGACTTTTCCGCTGTCTTTCATCCTTGTTATCATTCTCGCAAGACTGATTTTGTCGTTGATCATTAATGGCATTCTGCGCGCAACGCCGTCGACCGTTCACAGAAGCCCGCTCAATCATGCGGCCGGGATGATACCCGGTTTTGTAAATGGTGTTATCTATGCAACCATCGTGTCAGCCCTCTTGCTCGCTTTTCCCATTTCAAATCAGTTCTCCGAATCTGCGCGCGACAGTAAAGTTGCGAATGCGTTTGGATTGGGCGTTGAATGGCTGAATGAAAAGATCTCGCCTGTTTTTGATAAAGCGGTAGATCAAAGCATGCACAAACTGACCGTTGAACCGGAGAGTGATGAAATTGT
>DASQJI010000720.1:0-1652 GCA_035631175.1 Parafilimonas sp. | reverse complement strand
TTGTTGTCGTTTAGTACACTGTATAAAGAGCCTGATAATTTTATGGATTGGAATGGCGGTGAACAATACACCGCCTATCTGCAGCTCAAACCCGGCGCAAGTGCCGCTGCACTTGAAAAAAAATTTCCTGCCTTTATGTGGAAGCATATTAACCAGGACTATTCGACGGTGGGCATGAAGGTCGACGCATTCCTTCAACCACTAAAAGACATTCATCTTTATTTCAGCGACAACTCCGATTCCTTGCGAACTAATATCTATGTGTTCAGCATTATCGCGGTGCTTATTCTCATCATTTCGTGCGTCAACTATGTAAATCTGACGATCGCGCAGGCGATAACAAGATTTAAGGAGATCGGCGTAAGAAAGGTGCTGGGTGCTGTTCGTTCTCAGCTTATAAAACAGTTTCTTATCGAAACCCTGTTGATCACAACGGTCGCATTCCTGGTTGCAGTTGGACTTGTTGTTTTATTTTCTCCCATTTATCAGCAGGTCCTTGGAAAAACACTTCCTCCGCTTGGCATTACCGCGTTGCCGGCTTTATTGCTGTTGTTTATAATCGTAATGGCTGTAGGCATTATTTCAGGCAGTTACGTGGCGTTCTATCTCTCTTCATTTAATGCGATAAGAATATTTAAAGCGCTGATGCCGCAAAGTTCGCAAAGCATATTCCGCAAAGGATTGATCGTTGTTCAGTTTGCAATTACGATCGGCTTGATGGCATGCACTCTTCTCGTGTCGCAGCAACTGCGGTACAGTAAAAACATTAATATGGGTTTTGACAAAGACCACATCCTTGTGTTGCCTTTGGTTGGTGAAACTACGGCGCAGGCTTACCCGCTGCTTAAACAAAAACTGTCTCAAATCGCAGCTGTAAGAGAATTGTGTGCAGTTTCTGAAATTCCATATGACGGCATTACTAACAATGGCTTTATTCCTGAAGGTGATTCGAAAGCCATGATCATTCACCAGCTCGATGTCGATGAAAACTTTTTAAAAACCTTCCACATCAAGATGATATCAGGTAATTTCTTCTCGAAAGATCTACCAACACTCAGCGACGGTTATGTAATAAATGAAACGCTTGCTCTAACATTGGGTTGGAAAAACCCGGTTGGAAAAACGATCAGCAGAAATGGCGAGCATAAAGTGATTGGTGTGGTCCAGGATTTTCATTTTGCTTCATTGCATGATAAGATAGCACCGCTGATAATAACTAATAAACCATGGGGCGACCGTTATTCATACCTCGCTATAAAATATGCGACGGACAATACACCTGTATTTGTAAATGGGGTAAAACAGACATGGAAAAGCACTGTAGCTGGCGGTCCTTTCGATTACTGGTTCCTTGACGATGCATTCAATACGATATACAAAAGTGAGGAGCGCTTCCGGCAGATCTTCACGTATTTTTCTGCCTTGTCGATTATTCTTTCACTTGCTGGTGTGTTCGGTTTAGTTGCGCTTTCTCTTAAACAGCGCACAAAAGAATTTGGCATAAGAAAAGTGCTTGGTGCGAGAGTGCAGGACATGATCAGTCTTGCAACAAAGGATTTTGTACGAATGATCGCTTTAGCAGCGGTGCTTGTTACGCCGGTGGCATGGATGTACATAAATAAATGGTTAGAGAACTTTGCTTATCGCATTCA
>DASQJI010000719.1:0-2906 GCA_035631175.1 Parafilimonas sp. | reverse complement strand
GGTATTGGCATTGACAGGCTATGCATGCTCATGACGAACCAGCCTTCGATACAGGATGTGCTGTTCTTCCCGCAAATGAGGCCCGAGCGCAGGGCAGGCGAAGATCTCTGATGTAATGATGTCTGATCTCTGATGTAATGATGTCTGATCTCTGATGTATGATGTAAAATCCTAAATCCTAAATCCCAAATCCCAAATCACAAATTCTCAATTCGCAATCTGCAATCGCCAATCTGCAATCACAAAAAAAGGTCGGGATACAACTCGGAACCCGGTTTTACTGAATAATTGCCGAGATCAGTAATGCCCTCTGCTTCCAATACTTTTTCATCAATGAAAGTATTGCCTGTGCATTCAGCCGGAGATCTGCGCAATATATAATAGGCAGCGTCTGCGATGATGTCGGGTGTTCGGCTCATATTTGCGAGCGCTTCACCGCCTAAGAGATTTTTTACCGCAGCGGTTGCAATCGTTGTTGCGGGCCATAAAGCATTCGAAGCAATGTTGTATTTTTTTAATTCGCTTGCCCACGCAAGCGCCATCATGCTCATATTGTATTTGCTCATCGTATAGGCGATGTGATTGCTCAGCCATTTTTCATCCATGTTGATCGGCGGAGACAGATTCAGAATGTGTGCACCAAATGATTTTTTTAGATAAGGAATGCAGTATCTCGTTACTAAAAAAGTTCCGCGCACATTTATGTCGTGCATGAGGTCGAAGCGCTTAGCTTCCGTTTGTTCGGTGTTACTGAGTTGAATGGCAGACGCATTGTTCACCAGGATGTCGATACCGCCGAAGGTCTCGGCTGTTTTCTCGATCGCCTTTTTTACCTGGTCTTCCATTCGCACATCAACCTGCACCGCCAATGCCTTACCACCGGCTAATTCAACTTCTTTTGCTGCAGAATAAATTGTTCCCCCGAGCTTCGGATCTTCTGCTGTACTTTTTGCGGCGATAACGATACTGGCGCCTTCTTTTGCAAGTCTTAATGCTATGGCTTTCCCGATCCCCCTGCTGGCGCCGGTAATGAAAACTGTTTTGTTTTGGAGCGACATAGACCAGTTAATTTTACTGCAAAGAAAATACAGAGTTTTTAAAGTTTGTAAATTAGCAGTATGGAAAGCATGTTTTCTTGTGAATGGTGAACTGTGAGTTGTCAATAATTCGCTGCTGGTCTTTCCATTACTTCTCCTGATCTTTACCGCATAGTTTCTTATTTTCTTATGCCGTCCGCAAAAACAGCCCTTGAGCTATTTAAGATACTTCCGGAGGGGACGCGATGCCAGTTAACAGACAATCATATCGTAATGTCACCCTCACCCGTTTGGAAGCACCAGGATATCGTCAGACTTATTCTTACTACTATTAGCAACCACCTCATAAAAAAGCCGGTTGGCAAGGTACTGGCTGATGTAGACGTGTACATCAATGATGAAAATGTATACAGGCCAGACATATTCTTTGTGTCAAACAATCAACTGGAAATTCTGGGCGAAGACGGTTACATACACGGTGCGCCGGAATTGGTGATCGAAGTATTGTCTCCAGGCACGTCAAAATATGACAAAACAAAAAGAAAGCAACCTATGCCTTATACGGAGTGAAAGAATACTGGCTCGTCGAGCCTTCAACCATACAATGTTCCGGCTTTATAAATGAAAACGGATCCTTTAAAATGTTTGCAAGCGGGGATACAAGTTTTCACATCGGACTTCTTGATCTAACTGTCGACCTGAATGCCTAAAAAGTCTCTCACAACTCTTTCGGTTTTTTCACAAGCGTCTTGCAAGACGTCATTCACGATGATCTCATTGAAACTGTGCCTGAAGCTCAATTCGTATTTTGCCTTATCCAATCTCGTCTGGATGCTTTCAAGGCTTTCGGTGCCACGGGCCGTTAATCTTTTCTGAAGTTCTTCCACCGATGGTGGTTCAATAAAGATCGTAAGACAATTTTCATCAAATTGCTCGTGCACGCGAATCGCCCCTTTCACGTCAATGTCGAGCAATGGAATTTTTTCCTGCGTCCAGATCCGTTCCAATTCGGTTTTTAATGTGCCGTAATATTTGCCTTCATACACCATTTCCCATTCGATAAATGCGTCCTCCCGGATCTTTTGATGAAACTCTTCTTCTGAAACAAAATAATAATCCACTCCATTGGTTTCATCGATGCGTGGTTTACGCGTAGTGATCGAAACAGAAAAAGCAAGTTCGGGCATTTTTGTAAGCAGGTATTTGGTAACGGACGTTTTGCCGGCCCCGGAAGGCGCAGTTATGATGATGAGTTTTTTTGAAAAAGCAGGCAACCAAAAAATATTAGTCCGCAAAATACTTAATCAGTAAGTGCTGTGATATTATTTCAAATATTTATTTCTCACGGATATTTCGCGCCTGCGACGGACTCTATGCCTCAAGGCAACAGAACTGCCAACAGCTTGAAATGTCACTATTTCCATTGCAATTGTACCCAAAGGAAAGATCAAAAGGGGCCTGCGATGTCTCATCAAATAATGTATCGGAGCCGAAAAGTTTTGAAGTGTTTCGGTGACACCTTCGTTCGAAGCGTTCAAATCATTTACGACGAATTGATTGCCTTCACAGTCATACACAATCGAAAGATTGCTTGAGAAGGATAATTTTTGAAAATAACCTCCGCCTTAATAAGGAAATGGCCAATGAACGCGGGAAACGGTAAGCAGGGGGTCTGTTATCGGGCTACTGCATCACTTCGGATTTCGTGCGAATTAAAATTATTGAAAATCTACGAAGTACATATCAATCTCCCCTTTATTTTTTGCCTGGATTTTTCCTCTGTGTGAGCAGTTAAATTTTTCTTTCACCAATTCATAAGTGCCTCCGGAAATATTTACTTTTCCTTCTTCTCCGCTGCTTTCCATGCGT
>DASQJI010000718.1:0-3756 GCA_035631175.1 Parafilimonas sp. | reverse complement strand
ATTGTAGCTGGTACACGGTTCAGCGTTCCATTGGATAATGAAAACGGCGATGTGCCTATTAATACTTACAAGCAAAATTTCAAGGGAACAGTAAGTTTCATCCATATTGATCCGGCGACGGGAGGTATGAAACTTGGCTTCCAGGTTGTATTGCCCGGAATTGATTTTGACCTCGCGCATACAGGCAAAGGCCCTTCTGAAGGCTGGTTCTTTTTTTCATGCTACAATACAGAACAGGCAAACACACTGCTTGAAGTGAATGCTTCGCAGCGCGATAAAGATTTTATTCTTGCACTCAACTGGAAAATGGCAGCGCAACTGGTGCAACAGGGCAAGGGCACTACACAACCTGCGAAGTATGCGCATAATGTGTATGATGAAAATGCGCATAGTGCAACCAGCACCATCGAAACACAAACCATACTTCTTGATGCAAAGCAATTTCCCGGCCTTGCTTACTTTATCCCATGTCCTAAATCTCCGCATGGCTGCGATGTTGACCCAACAGGAAATTACATCGTTGGTTCAGGCAAGCTTGCCGCATTAATTCCAGTTTTCAGTTTTGATAAACTGCAAAAAGCCATCGCTGCAAAAGATTTCGATGGAGAATTTGGCGGCATCCCGGTTGTAAAATATGCATCTGCATTATATGGCGAAGTTCAGAAGCCCGGCCTTGGTCCTTTGCATACAGAATTTGATGGGCAGGGTAACGCTTACACATCTTTCTTTGTTTCTTCTGAGATCGTAAAATGGAATATCAAGGATCTGAAGGTTCTTGACAGGGCTCCGTGTTATTATTCTATTGGTCACCTTTGTGTACCGGGCGGTGATACCAAACATCCGGACGCAAAATATGTGATCGCGTATAACAAGATCACGAAAGACCGTTACTTACCCACTGGCCCCGAACTTGCACAGAGCTGCCAGGTATTTGATATCAGCGGCGGCAAAATGGAACTGATACTTGATTTTCCAACAGTCGGCGAACCGCACTATGCCCAGGCAATAGCCGCAGATAAAATTCGCAACAATAGCGTTAAGTTTTTTAAAATAGAAGATAACAAAAATCCTTTTGTTACCAAAGGCGAAGGTGAAGCGAAAGTGGTGCGCACCGGAAATAAGATTGATGTGTATATGACTGCCATACGCTCACATTTCAATCCTGATAATATTGAAGGGATCAAGTTGGGCGACGAAGTATATTTCCATGTAACAAATCTTGAACAGGACTGGGATATACCGCATGGTTTTGCAGTAAAGGGTAATCCCAATGCTGAGTTACTTGTTATGCCCGGCGAAACGCAAACACTAAAATGGGTTCCGGATAAAGTTGGCATTTATCCTGTTTACTGCACTGACTTCTGCAGCGCGCTTCACCAGGAAATGCAGGGATATGTGAGAGTATCCGCGGCGGGTAGTTCCGTTGCTTTAAGCTTCAGTACAGGAACGAATTTGCCTAAGCAGGACACGGTGGCAGCCAAATAAAATTTTTCACAAAGACCTGGCAGGCTTAAGAACCTGCCGGGTCTGAAAATGATTTTGTATGAAAACTTCAGCGATTTTATTTTCCTTATCAATGACGATCGCCCTTTTTTCTTGCAACCAAAACAAAGAAGCGCAAACACAAACAACAGTTGCCGAACCGGTAGCCGCAACAGGCGGACAGGAAAATGTGCAGGATGATGAATCTGAAAAGAACGTTGTAAAAGTTGCGATGTCATCAAAAGATCACACAACACTTGTTGCTGCGATAAAACAGGCAGAGCTCATTACCGCTCTTTCGAACGCTGGTCCGTTTACGGTTTTTGCTCCGACAAATGAAGCGTTTAATAAACTTCCGGCAGGCACAGTCGAATCATTAATGAAAGATGATAAAAAAGCAGACCTGCAAAATATTTTGCAGTACCATGTAACCTTATCTGCGATGAAGGCGGAAAGTTTTCACGACGGGCAAATACTTGGGATGGTGAACGGAGATAATGTAACTGTGAATGTGAAAGATGGCAAAGTGACACTTAATAATTCTGCGCACATCCTTGCCTCCATTCCTGCATCCAATGGAATGATACATGTGATCGATGCCGTTTTGTTGCCGCCTGAAAAAAAATAATAACGGCTGAATTTTTTAATGTTGAAAGAGCAGCATATGAACTCACAGAGATTGCCGGGATGGATGAGAATCACAACGATCATTATCGGGCTTGCTTTATTCGCAGCCTTGTATTTGCCGATTTGGAGAATAGAGCTTTCGGCCCCGCAATACCCGGAAGGGCTGGTATTACTGATATACGCAAGCAAACTTGGGGGAAATGTTGATATCATTAACGGGCTGAACCATTATATCGGGATGAAGACTTTGCATACAGAAGATTTCATCGAGTTTAAAATTCTGCCATACATCATTGGCGCTCTCGCATTACTTACGTTCATTGCAGGTTTGGTTAACAGGAAGAAAATATTTTTTGGATTGGTCGTCGTGTTTATCCTCACTTCCATTCTAACGATGGCAGATTTCTGGAGGTGGGAATACAATTACGGTCACAATTTGAATCCTGAAGCAGCAATAATAGTTCCCGGCATGGCGTATCAGCCACCGTTGATAGGGTATAAGCAACTGTTGAATTTTGCTGCCTATTCGATCCCTGATTCGGGTGGATGGATCTATGTGGGCGCCGCTGTATTACTTACCGCGTTTGCGATCTATGAGTTGATCAGAGCAAAACAAAAAGGAAAGCCGGCAAAAAAAAATAGGCGCAGCTCTATTCCAGCGGCTGCACTATTTGTCGGATGTTTTATCATATTTTTTTCTTGTGCCACCAAAACACAGCCATTTCAGTTAGGAAAAGATAACTGTGATTATTGCCGCATGACCATCAGTGATGCGCGGTTTGGAGGGGAAATAATTACATCAAAAGGTAAAGCATATAAGTTCGACGATATGCACTGCATCCTTTCCTTTCTGAAGGCTGGAAGTGCTGATACAACGAGCAGTCGTTTCTTTCTCGTCGATTTCACAACCCATCAGCTACAGCCTGCATCAAACATGTTTATTCTCAGGAGCGATGCTTTAAGAAGCCCCATGCAGGGCAACATGGCCGCATTCACCTCAAAAGAAAATCTAACCCAGGCACGTCAGCGATTCAACGGTAGCACCTTCACCTGGAATGAAGCGTTGCATATACAATGAGATTATTTTCAACCATACCCGCGTTTTTATTCTTTTTTTCATTTCCCCAGAAGAAAGGACACTGCAATACGACCGCACTCGTTCTATTATTACTTGCTCTTAATCTTGCCGCAGCTTTCAAAGCGTCAGCGCACACGTTACAGGTTGGGCAATGCCAACGGATAAAAACCATACAACAGGCACTGCAATTGGCACAGAACGGGGACACGATTTTGGTGTATCCAGGTGTTTATAAAGAAGGCGCATTCATCATTAAGAAATCGCTTTGCTTAAAAGGCATTGGTCTGCCCGTGCTCGACGGTGAAAAAAAATACGAGATCGTCAACATTCAATCATCAAATGTGACCATTGAAGGATTTAAGCTGGTAAACTCCGGCATGTCGGATGTCTACGAAATGGCCGGTGTAAAGATCGGCAATGCAGCGAATGTGATCGTCCGTAACAACAGGTTCGAAAATAATTTTTTCGGAATTTATGTGCAATACAGTGTGAAATGTTCCATCACCGGCAACGTTGTTCAGTCTGATCCAAGACCTTCGTATGAACTCGGCAACGCGATTCATTGTTTC
>DASQJI010000717.1:0-1975 GCA_035631175.1 Parafilimonas sp. | reverse complement strand
CCCTTCCAAAGTGCTGTGTTCATCACAAAAATTATTGAGCCTCATTTTATTTGATTGCCGTTTGATCACGGGACTGAAAACGGGAAACGGGTTCCGTTAACGAGATCGGTGCTCGTCCCCCGATCTTATCGGGGGTTGTTCGGATAACGCCCCTTCGGGGCCCGTAGTAGTACGCCGAAATTGACGCAAGTGCGCATAGGAAGCGCATCGTTTAGTTTAAAACGTTTGCGATCGTTTGATCGATTGAACGCTTCAGGTTCTGTTCACCGGTCTTGTGCATGTCCGGCCATTTCATCTGCGGTTATTAAGATGACGCCTTCCAGGCTTGCAGTACTACCCGAATCGAAGGCAAGTTTCGCATCAGCTGTGTATGCTTGATTAAAATGATTTGGGATCATTCATAAGTGTGCATGCTTTCGTTTAAAACGTTTGCGATCGTCTTGAATGACATTGAACCCTTCCGGTTCTGTTTCACCTTGCCCATCATCCGCGGATTTCATCCGCGGTTATTCGGATAACGCCCCTTCCGGGCTTACAGTCTTACATCGAAATTGGCAACAAGTGCGCATAAAAAGTGGGCGCTTCGTTTAAAAAAGTTTGAGACCGTTTAACGACGTTGAACCCTTCGGGTTCTGTTTAACTATATCGATGGTCGTCCCCCGATGGTATCCCGGTTATTCGGATAACGCCCCTTAGGGGCTCGCAGTACTACGCCGAATTGAGAACAAGTTTCGCATGAGCTGTGCATTCGGATCTCGTGCCTTCGCGTTTCACGTGCGGTTTTCAAATGATCATCCTTTGTAAACCTTATGACCTTAGTAACACCCGCGCATCACACAGCAGCCAACCTTATTCGCTTGTTCCAATCCACTTTAGCTGCTTCTCGATAACGGTTACCAAACTAAACTGTTTATTTTTGCACGCTCATTTACAATAAAAAAATCCTATGTCAACACAAAATAAAATAGCACTCGTTACCGGCGGCAGCCGCGGGCTCGGCAGGGATATGGCTCTTCGTTTAGCAGATTATGGTAACGATGTGATCATCACTTATCACTCGCGCGAACAAGATGCAGAGGCAGTTGCGGCAGAGATAGAATCAAAAGGAAAAAAAGCGGCGGTGCTGCAATATGACTCATCTCATTTTGAATCGCTCAATCCTTTTTTGCAACTCGTCTCGCAAACATTAAGCGAAAAATGGAAGACAGATAAGTTTGATTTTTTGATCAACAATGCAGGTATTGGCGCAACGATTCCGTTCACGCAGGTAACAGAAGAAGATTTCGACAAATTCCTGAACATCCATTTTAAAAGTATTTACTTTCTCACCCAACGCGCACTGCCGATGATGAATGATAATGGCCGCATCATCAATATTTCAACGGGTACCACGAGATTTGCGAATCCGGGCTATTCAGTGTATGCTTCAATGAAAGCGGCGATCGAAGTGCTGACGAGGTACATAGCGAAAGAAATAGGCTCAAGGGGTATTACGGTGAATGTTGTTGCCCCGGGTCCAATAGAAACTGATTTTAATAATGCAGCTATCCGCAATAATCCTGAAAGAAAAAAAATACTGGGCAATCTTACTGCGCTTGGCAGGACAGGCGTCGCTGAAGATATCGGCGGCGTAGTTGCATTCTTATGTGCAGAAGACGCGCGATGGATAAACGGCCAACGGATCGAAGTGTCAGGCGGGATCAATTTGTAAATGAAAGACACTTTTGTACCGCAATAATTCATGCGGGCGATTAAGTGCGCTCAAAAAATGCTGATCAATTAATGCGATCGAAATAGAAGTGATGGACGCAACTCAAATTCAATCAAACGTAAAGCAGGCTGTTCCTTTTTTTGTTGTAGCGAGCATCGAACAGTCACTAAAATTTTATGTCGATGGCCTTGGCTGTGAAATGATCCATCATTGGATCGATGAAGGGAAGCTGCGATGGTGCTGGCTGAAACTCGGAGGAGCGGC
>DASQJI010000716.1:0-5834 GCA_035631175.1 Parafilimonas sp. | reverse complement strand
GTCTGCTATTAAATTGAAAGCGGTGTTGTTGGTGGCATCGCCATCGGCGATTCACAAAATTTGCAAACTATCCTTGTGCAACAATAGACACTCCCGTAACTAAACGCCCCTGAGTCGCACGTGGCGCCATAGTCCCTTGATCCCTAAGTCGAAGAAGCGAACTAAATTTTTCATTGCTATGCGACCGAATGCCGCCTCCCTCATCATCGTTTTAAAGTTACTCCGCCTCTTGCACGTCATCCCCGTGAATACGGGGATCTCATTATTAAAAGCTTTTGTTTTTGTAGTGCATTTTTTGTTTGTGTACTTTTTCTCTTGAAAGAAAAAGTACCAAAAAGTTCAAGCACGGATGATAATTGCTCACTGCATAAATTATTTTAAAAGGTGTTCGCGAATCTCCTTCGTCGATTTCAGCACATTCGTGCACACGCCTTGATTTGGCTTCGGTGCTACTGTGGCTTCAGCGTTTGAGCCCTGAGGACTAACTCGAAGAACCGAAATAAATCTTTTCATCCTTGGCTGTGCAAGGCCGCTCGTTCTTCAAGAACGTCTTAAAATTCATTCAACCTCTCGAACGTCATCCCCGTGAAAACGGGGATCTCATTCCAGAGTTCTTTCTTTCGTAAAATATTTTGTGGCACAATAGCAACTTGTGCATCTAAACGCCGGCGTCCAGCTCGCCAATGTTAGCAACATTCTTTCTTACTTTCCATTTCTTATTTCCCATAACAAATAAAAAACGTCAAATAAGGAATGAGAAAACTGTGTATCTTTTGTAGTGATACTGGCGACTTGCTCAATTGAAGGCCAGCTGGTATAGCAAGCATAGCCACAAACTTTTCAAGATATGAGATCATCTCTCCTTTATATTTTATTACCGTTGTGTGTTGGTGTGCATGCACAGCACATAGAAAGATATTACGATTATCTGCGTCGGCCCTGTGGACCTGTAACGGCAAGATTTTATAGTGAAATGAACAAAAAGGATTCCGTTTGGGAACGGAAAGATTATTTTATTCATGAAAGAAGCCTGGAGATGCACGGCTATTATATCGACACAGCCTGCAAAATACCACATGGTAATTTTCAATTTTTTTATCCCAATAAGCATCTTGCATCAGCAGGTTTATGCGATCACGGAAAAAAGGAAGGGCTCTGGCTGACTTTTTATCCCAACGGCATGATAGAAGATTCTGTTACTTACCTGCATGGTAACAAAACAGGAACCAGCTATAGCTGGCATCCGAATGGCTACATGCGCGATTCTGCCGTATGGAATGCTGATGGAAGTGGTGTTGAAGTGTCGTGGTTCGATAATGGAAATCCTTCGTCTGCCGGCAGGTATAGTGCGGGCTATAAACTGAATGGCGATTGGCAATTTTTCCACAAAAATGGCAGGTTGAGTGCACTTGAAACTTATCATGATAGCGTTCTCACAGCAAGCAAGTATTTTGATGAGGAGGGTAATGGTGTTGGCGATACAGCGATTGTAGAAAGAAAGGCCAGTTTCCCCGGAGGTTCAAAGGCCTGGATCAAATATTTAAACAAGCATGTTTATTTTCCCGATCGGTATAAATTTGAGAATGCTGATTCCGCTATCGTAGTGATCGCGGCTGTGGTTGATGAAGATGGCAATGTAACAGATGTTGAAGTAAATACACCGTTATATCCAGCCTTTGACGATATCGCGCTGAACGCAGTAAAAAAATCTCCAAGGTGGATACCCGCCATGCAACATAACCGGCGCGTTAAATATCGCTTCCTGCAGGCAGTGTATTTTTTGCAGGATGAGCAATAGTACCTTGCTCCTTGTACTCTATGCGCTATACATAAAACGGATTGTTTAGCTTTATTGCGTTAAAAACAACTGCATGAAACCTCTACTCTTTTTAACCGCAATATTTTTTTGGCTGCATACATCTGCGCAGGACAGTACAGCTTCAACACAGGACACTGCTGATTATGATAAAGAATTTTTAGAGGTACAAGTTCCGGCCAAATTTCCCGGTGGAGACCAGGGATGGAATAATTTCCTCTCCGCAAACATAAGAACGCAAACGCCTGCCCGGCATAAAGCGCCGGCTGGAAGCTACACGGTAGTTATTAGGTTTACCATTGACAAAGAAGGGAACGTAAAAGATGCGGCGGTCCTTGAAGACCCGGGATATGGAACCGCAGAGGATGTGTTACGTGTGTTGCATAAAAGCCCGCGCTGGACACCCGCAATGCAAGATGGAAGAAACGTGATCTACGTGCAGAAGCAAAAGATAACTTACGAGGTTACTCAGAATTGATGATGGGCGGCGACTGTCATTCCGCGTGAACCACGTTCTATAGAGACTGAAAGTTTCGTAACGCGGAATCTGCGATGCATTAGTGACGCAGTGCTCTGTCATTCCGAGGAAATACGCATTCTGACGCGACTGAAAGTTTCCTAACGAGGAATCTGCGACGCATTATTGACGCAATGCTCCGTCATTCCGAGTGAATACGCGTTCTATAGAGACTGAAAGTTTCCTAACGAGGAATCTGCGACGCATTACTGACGCAATGCTCTGTCATTCCGAGTAAATACGCATTCTATAGAGACTGAAACTTTCCAACGAGGAATCTGCGACGCATTACTGCACATAATGGCTGCTGGTTATTTAAAAGGCTTTTCGAGTTTGTCGACGGTCCACGCTGTAAATGTTATTCAAAACTTGCATAATAAAATAATTGATGGAGGATTGTTTTTTTTGTTACTCCTCACGCTGAAATCATGGAGCTCTCGCAGGAATTTTTTTCGGGCACAAAGAGCCTTTAGATTAAAAATAGTTCTTTGATATACTGAAAAGCAGATGCGAGGAATAAATAATTTGTGGAAGGAAGTGGGGTGAACTTTACGAAGGTATAGATGATAAGATCTATTTTGTGTATCAGTCCCCACCTCCCATCCACGGTTGCTTAGGCCTAGTTAGAATAGTAAGTCCTTAAAGACTAATTAAAGGTCTTAGGCTCAGCAACCTCTTTTTTAAGTCCTAAAAACAAAGCTATGCAAAAAGTTCAGCACATCATTGGAGCCGACCTTTCCAAAAAAACGATCGATTTATTTTATTGGTCAACCAAGAGTCATTTGGACATTAAGAACAATTCGGAAGGCTTTAAAACATTACTCGGATCAATTAAACAACAGCGAATCGATCGTTCTGAATTAATGATTGTGATGGAGCATACCGGTCTATACAGCTTTTGTTTTGAGGAATTTCTGCATAAGCATCAAATCCCTTTTTGCAAAGTGAGTGCTTTAATGATCAAACGGTCCCTTGGGCTTGTCAGAGGAAAATCTGATAAAATTGATGCCCGCCGAATTGCCAGCTACGGATTTGAAAAAAGAGACACGCTTTTGCCAGAACCTGCAACGAGCAAGGAGCTTAAAAGATTGCAGCTGCTGTATTCAACCAGGGAGCGCCTGGTAAAACAAAGAGCTGGTTTAATTAATGCCGTCAAAGAATACCGTAGCATCGGCCTATCAACCAATGACCCGATCTTGCAATCTCAGCAGCGGCTGATCAAACACTTTGAAAAAGAGATTGCGAAATTGGAAGCAGAAATGGATATCATTTTTAGCAGTGATGCTTGCTTACAGAAAAATCAACAGCTATTGCAAAGTATCAAAGGCGTTGGTAAAGTAGTGTCTACGGCTACCATTATTAAAACCAAAAATTTTACCCGGTTCACTGATCCGAGAAAATTTGCTTGTTTTTGCGGAACGGCGCCCTTTGAACATACATCCGGAAGCAGCATCAGAGGCCGCACCCGTGTGAGCCACCTGGCGGACAAGCAAATGAAAACACTCATGGACCTATCGGCTAAATCTGCAATTCAATATGACAAAGAACTTAGAGAATATTATTTGAAACGAATTGGAAATGGCAAATCGAAAATGAGCACCATTAATATCGTTCGAAATAAGATCTTATACAGGATGTTTGCCGTCATAAAACGACAAACTCCATTTATCGAGAACTATTTACAAACGGCCTAAAAAGTTTTTTGGCAATTTGTAAGTCTTAGAATACACAATGTTAGCCTTCTGTTTTCGCAACGTTTCTCTGATTCATCAACGTAACGCGCAGCGAATCTTCAAATTTATTTTTATTCAACAACTGCCTTATTGCAGCGAGGTGCGCAAATAACACAATGGGCACGATACAACAAGGCAGCCACACAAAAGGAAAATATAAAACTGCGACATTCGGCTGATCAAATGCAAACTGCTGAAATGCCGAAGGAAGCGACAGCACCGCGTTGATCACAACATTCAACAATAATCCAAGACAAATAATATTCCATACGAGTAAAACCTTTCTTCCCAGGACACGCTTCACAAACACCAGGTAAAACATAAATGGCGCCGTCACGCCCGAGATGATATCGAAGTTTCTTCCTTCAAATGTCATCAGTTGCGGTACAAGTTTGTGGATTGATAAATTGAGCAGCATCATTTCAACAAGTATCCTTATCGTATGAAGAAACGTGAGCTTTTTCAAATTCAGACTATCTACAAATCTTCTGCCCTTTGCAGTCGCAAATACAGCGATGATAAGAACGAGCGGCGGCAATCCCAGTAATGCAAACCTCGGCGGGATTGTATTAGTCACCATGTAAAAACCAGACAGCCCAAGAATCGTCTGCACCACTAACCAAATGGCAGCGATGATCAAAAGTGTTCTCGAACGGTTCGTAGCCTCGTACAGCGCCCACACGGTTATAAGCGCGACGAGCATGAAGGAGATACTTATATTCAATGGCAGCCCGGGTATCATAAAATTATTTTGCGGCAAAGGTCGGAAAAACTTTCGACGGCCTTGTTCGAACGACACACGCGCGAGAGAACATGTGTTGAACACATAGTTGGCAGTTGCCTGTTACCGCTCTCTATAGAAATGTCACGGTGGAAATTTTATGTGCTTATTGCTATTGAAACATGTCTTCGTGTCCATTGTGTTTTCTTCGTGCTCTTCGTGTTCCATTATTTCGCGTGCACGAAGACCACGATGTATGACACGAAGTGCATGGCGCAAAATCACTTTCATGCATTTAATCTGTTCCATGCCAAACCGCTTTCCAATTTCTGCCGAAAGTAACGCAAAGGTGTCAGACACTTTGGAAGTGTCAGACACTACTCCTCATGCAGCGCCACTGCGGGATAAATCGCCGCAGCCTGCTTGCCCGGATACAATGCGCAAATGATCACCAGTACATAAACGAATAACACAGCAAGGATCAATGCAGAGATATAAACGCTTGCAGGCAGATCGAACACATTGAGTAACGGGAACTGCACCGCGAAGAACGAACCAACGAGCAATGCAAATGTTGAAAGCACCATCGCTTCGCCCACGAGCTGTTTTGAAACCGAATTCCCTGTCGCACCGACGGCGCGTCGCAAACCGATCTCTCCTCTCCTTTTATTAATATTATACCACAACACGCCAAACAATCCCAGCGCAACATTGATGATAAGAAATCCCACAACGATCAACGCGATGATCAAAGGCACGATCATCACTTTGTTTTTCGTCGCAAGCTTCTTATCAAGGTGTTCAATTTCGACCGTAGAACCTACCGCATTTGAAACTGACTTGAAAAGTTTTGCTTCAAATGCAGCATCAGTGCCCGGCTTTACCTTGAGAAGGATGTTACCCGTCCAGCGCATCGAGCCCGTATCCATTTTCAAATACATTCCGCCTTCAATCGCCTGGTAGTCGCTTTTATCCTTCATATTATTTACCACACCGATAACCCTGTACGGATTCGCAGCCGGCATATCTCCAAACTGTTCCTCTTTT
>DASQJI010000715.1:0-6507 GCA_035631175.1 Parafilimonas sp. | reverse complement strand
GTAGTGGGCCCGCCGGTGAGGCGGTTAGAAATTCCGTGCGTGTACTCATGTGCAGGAATGCCATTATCAAGATCTCCGTCGATCATCGGCGTTGGAGACAATGTAGCATTCGTAGTTATATTGTTCAACAAAAAGCTTTTTAATCTTTGAGCCGTATCATAGAAGATGAAAACGCCCGGTATATTTATGCTATTTACGAGTGGAGAGGCGGACATTGTTACAAGCACGTTACCCGTGCTGCCGTCTGTATATCTCGGGTCATCCTCAGCAACATTGCCAACAATAATTGCCTTCGCTCCTGCAGATTGCGCATTCTGAAATTTGACAGTGAATGCGCACGAACCTCTGTCGATATATGCGATCTTGCCGGTGATCTGGGCAGCATTCGAAGGTGCCCCACAAGCAGTGCTCGAGTCTGGATGAAGCGCGTCCCTATACAAAACAACATTCTGCGTGATGATACCTTTCGAAGCGAGTTTATTATTAGTACTGACTGCGCTTTCCGCGGCCGGTTTCGGACCAACGAACGAAGTTGGAGAATTGAATTTAAGAAGTTTCAACGGGGACGGCCTCCAGAGAAACATTTGCATGCGCGATTTCTTACCGTCAACTGCGGGCGCAAAATTTGCATTACTTGTGTCGCCACCATCCATAGCTTCTGACAACACGAGGTCACTTCCTTTTCCGCCACGTCCGAAATTTGATGTTTGCATATTCCCGGCTGCTTCATTAAAGCCATATTCGTAGCTCATGTCATGCATCAAATTGTTCCAATAGAACAAGTTCACTATGCCAAGGGCGGGATCTTCCCTCGGATCTATATTAAGATCCCGAGTGTAATTCCAGGTTAAAACCGGGAGCGGCGTTTGGGAAGCTGGCGAATACCCTGGCTTATTATCGTGGTTCTCATCTTCGTACGCAAAAACGTTGTTTCCTTTAAGGCTGTCTTTGTAATCCATGGTTGCATCTGAATTCCATTTTTTAGTGTACGCAAGTCCATTGCCATTTATCTTCCAGGGATTCGCAACCAATGTCGGTGCTTTATGATCCGGATCCATATATGGGTAAGGAATAACCAGATATTTTGCGCTGTCGACGGCAGCCACGCTTTCAAGATCCGTTGGAGCGTCAGTCACATTATCGTCAAAAGTTTCAACCTCGTAGGCGTACACATTATGTTGCTGCCGCGCTACCCATGTACATTTTGTGGTAAGGTTTGTCTTCTGCACAATTCTTCCGCCTGATGCGTCCACATCAATAAGCCAACTGTCGTTGCCTTTGAGTGTCGTTAAAGAAACTTGCCAGCTGAGTACAAGAAGGTCCTGGTTCCCGTGGTCCGGAACCCACATGAGACGTACGCGGATATTATCGAGTGCAACACCCATGTTGTCGTATTCAAATTCCTGTCCATCGGCCGTGCGGCTTAAGGCCACCCATGATGGCCGCATCCCAGGCTGGCTAATGTTAGCCAGTGCATTTCTTAGCGCGGTACCAGCAGCGATCTTAGGTTTGAATGCAACGTTTTTAGTTTTTGAATCCGCGTCAGCGATCCATGCAGATTGAAATGCGCCGACATTCTCATTCTTAAAAGCAACCGACATGATTGCATTGAAGACGTCAACACCTTTCCAGGTCTGTTGCAGGTACGCCATTGTTAGACCGGTAGTTTCATCGTAGTAGGCGCTGACCACACGATAATTTTGAAGGTCACTAAATCCGATCCCGAGTTTTGCAGCATGTTGAGACACCAGTTGTTTAATGTGGCTGGGGTCTACAGTGTTTTGCGTCATCGCAGGCAAAAAGAGGAGTAAGGTTAGAATGCCTGCAATGGGTAGAGCTTTTCTCATAGAAGATTTTTTGAGCAATATATTGAAATTTTATTGTGCAGTTACTTTTTTCATTTCGTCAATACACATAGTCTTTTCTTTGCATACAAATGAACGTGGTCCATTACACGAACTGTCCAATATGCAACAGCGATGATCTGGTTGCAGTGTCCGAGTCAAAGGACGAGACCGTAAGCAAAAGATTGTTCCAGGTGTGGGAGTGCAGATCCTGTTCAGTTCGTTTTACGCAAGACGTTCCCGGGATAAACGATATCGCTGCATATTATGAATCCGACGCCTATATTTCGCATTCCGAAACTGAAAAGGGCTTTATCAATAAACTATATCATGTAGCGAGATCGTATACACTGGCGTCGAAGAAAAGCCTGGTTCAAAAAAATTCCTCCGAACGAAATGGCAGTTTGCTTGATGTAGGGGCGGGCACTGGCGCATTTGCCGCATACATGCGAAACGCAGGCTGGACCGTAAAAGGGTTGGAGCCAGGGCCAACCGCGCGCGAAAATGCGAAAAAGCTTCACAACATTGAACTGGAGCCCGCGGAGCATCTGTTCAAACTCCGTAGCTCATCTTTTGACGTAATTACGTTGTGGCATGTGCTGGAGCATGTTCATTCGCTGCACGAGTACATGAATGCTTTTCGTGAATTATTGACGAATAAAGGTTCTTTGCTGATTGCTGTACCGAACTACACTAGCTACGATGCAACTGTTTATTCCGGCGCATGGGCAGCTTATGACGTGCCGCGCCACTTGTATCATTTCTCGCCAAAGAGCATGAGGCATTTATTGCATCAGCATGGTTTCAAATTGACGGCATGTAAGCCTATGTGGTTTGACAGTTTTTATGTGAGCCTGTTAAGCGAACGTTACATCACCGGCAAGAACAGGTTACTAAAGGCTTTTATCACCGGCTTCATTTCAAATTTGCACGCTTTTGTAAAAACGCAGCGATGCAGTTCTATTATTTATATCGCGAAAAAATAGATTTGGCATTGTATCTGCCTACTGTATTTTGAGTAATGAGAAAAGCGTTGATTGAAAGCATGACGATGATAATTTATGAAAAACGTATTCTATGTAATTGCGGTTATGTTGATAACCGGCTGGCTAATTGGGATCTTTATTTATGAAGTCGTTGGTCTTGTTGAAACCTTATTAGTATTGGCTTGTACTGTTTTCTTATTCCAGTCGGGCCGAAAACCGGAAACTATCAAGCCGGACTCCGCTGCGGTTAGTTTAAATAAAAAAAAGGTCACTGATTGAAAGCAAAGGTTATTGCACGAAGGGTCTTAAAGGTATTTGCCTGGATAATCGGCATCTTCATTTTTTTGGTTTTACTGGTTTATATTCTAATCCAGGTCCCGGGCGTGCAGAATTATGCAAAAGGAAAGGTTGTTTCGTATATTCAGAATAAAATCAAAACGAAAGTTGAAATTGGCAAACTGAGTTTAGATTTCCCAAAGCGTCTCGTTCTCGAACAAGTATATTTTGAAGACCAAAAAAAAGATACTCTATTATACGGAGGAAAACTGCGTGTTGACATTTCATTGTTTAAGTTGTTGAGTAATGAAGTGAATGTTCAATACCTCGAACTCGACAGCGTGAAGATGCATATCTCCCGCATCAACCCTGACACGAGCTTTAATTACGAGTACATCGTTAAGGCATTCTCCACCGAACAACAGGCATCGGCACCAGTAGATACCACAAGTCTTCTTAAATTTAATATCGGCAAAATTATATTGCACGATATCCTGGCCACATTCAAAGATGATGAAAGTGGAATGGATAGTTATTTCTACCTGGGAAACCTTGAAACAAACATCAAGACATTCGACCCGTATAAATATGTTTTCAATATACCGGCGATTGCGGTCTCAAATATCAACACGCGCATTTATCAGTACAAACCCCTTATCCAAAATAAGGACAGCGTTAATCCCGCTCCGTCTCCTGCAACGTCAACCATAAATCCGATGATAGAAATCGGAAGCATTTCTTCCAGGCAATTGCTGTTTGATTATAAGAATGATGTCTCTGCGATTGCTGCAAATCTCAATATTGGGGATTTTAATACACATCCGAATAATATCGACCTTAAAAACCTCGCCATCAGTTTAAATGATCTCACACTAAACAATACGGTTACAAAAGTTACATTGGGTAAATCGCAGGAAGCAAAAGAAACAAAAGACGTCGTGGCTGCGAAAACAGATAGTCAACTTAATAATCCATGGAAATTTCAGTTGACGAAAGTGAGTTTCAACAACGACGAATTGCATTACGACGATAATAATGCTCCGCGTCTTAAAGAAGGATTCGATCCGAGTCATCTTCACATAACCAATTTTAATCTAAATGGCGACAGCCTGAACTTCACTCCCGCAGTTTTCAGTGGCAACATCGATCAGCTTGCTTTCAATGAGCAAAGCGGTTTGAACCTGCGGAAATTCCATACGAAGTTTTATTATAGCGACAGCGGCGCCTCACTTACCAATTTATTGGTGCAAACTGATGCGACCATTTTGCAGAATCATGTGATCGTAAAGTATCCATCAATAGAGGCAGCTTCAAAAAGAATGGGAGATATTTATGTAGATGTGAACCTAATGAATTCGCGCATCGCTGTGAAGGATATCATTGCCTTCATGCCCTCGTACAAGAGAAATTTGCAGTCGCAGAAATTGTCCGTGATCAAAGTGAATGCTGCCGCGAAAGGATATTTAAAAGATCTTTCGATTCCAATATTTGAAATGAGTGGATTTGGACATACATACGTGAAATTATCCGGCAAACTGCAAGGACTGCCAGACACGAAACGCGCATACTACAATGTAAAGATCAACCAGTTTACTTCTACGAAAACAGATATCCTAAGCTTGCTTCCGCCGAAATCACTTCCGTCAAATGTGAATCTTCCCGATAACTTTTCTGCGAGCGGTTTTTTTAAAGGAAGTATGAATGCATTTTCAACGGAGCTCGCATTAAAAACGAACAAAGGCAACGCGAATGTGAATGCCACAATGAAAGGTGGCGACACGTATAACGTTAAAGCGGACCTGCAAAATGTTGATGCTGGCTATTTGTTTAAGCAACAACAAAACGTTGGGGTGATCACCGCCAAGGTTACCGCAAGTGGTTCCGGGTTCGACGTAAAAAAAGCGAATGCCAAATATTCTTTGGAAGTGGTATCGGCACAGGTAAAAGGATACACATATAAAAATCTTGTGGCAAATGGAACAATAGACAATGGCGTTGACAAAACAACTGCAAGTATTCACGATCCGAACATTTCAGTAGACCTCGATGTAACCGCAGATCTGAGATCAACTTACCCGCCTTTGAAATTAGACATGCAGATAGATACCCTGAATGCAAAAGCATTGAATCTAACTGCTGACACTTTGAGTTTGAGCGGGCATATTGTTGCAGATCTTCCTTCCACCAATCCTGATGATCTTGTTGGGACCGTCGATATAAACAATCTTTCTGTAACGAGCGGAAGCCAACACTACAGTACGGACAGCCTTTCGTTAGTGGCATCTGGTACGCCCGATAATAAGAGCATTGTCGTAAAATCTGATGCGATAAATGCGGAGCTTATCGGTCAGTACAAACTTACCGAGATGGGGCAGGCCGTTGAGCAAACCGTCAACCAGTATTACAATGTGCCGGGGTATGAGCAGAAAAATATTTCTCCTGAAAACTGGCAACTGAACGCAACTATTCGCACGGAGGGATTAGTGTTACAAGTCGCTCCTTCATTACAAGGGAGCGATTCCATTTCGGTGAAGGCACATTTGAACACCGCCTCAAACGATTTGGGAATGACGGTGCAAACTCAAAAACTTGTAGCAAGCGGTTATGAAATTGACAGCTTGAATGCAACCGTGCAAACCGCGGGCAATGCGCTCAATGCAGACGTCTCGATCGAAGGAGCAAAAAGTGCATCGGTTCAATTATACCGCACTGCATTGACGGCCGCGGTGGCAAATAATCAATTGGATTTTACGCTTGATTCAAAAGACAAAAAAAATACGACGCAGTATGCTATCGGCGGATTACTCAACCAGGTTGGCAGCGGATTTAAGGTAAGCGTAAAGCCTGACCTTACATTGGACTACAGCAAATGGAATGTGTCTCCCAACAATTCTGTTCAATATGATTCGACCGGTGTTATTGTTAATAACCTTAGTTTAAGCCAGGGTGGGCAGTCGATCACTGTCAACAGCACATCGCCCTCTCCGACCGCACCGATACGAGTCGATCTCAAAAATTTTGAAATCGGAACGATCACGAAACTTGCACACCAGGATTCTTTGCTTGCATCAGGAACGATCAATGGCACCGCGGAAATAACAAACCCGATGGGTGAAATGGTCTTTACATCAGACATCCAGGTGAATAACCTGGTTTATAAGCTGGACAGCATCGGTAATCTGCAAATAAAGGTCGACAACAAAACAGCGAATGCTTACACCGCAGATGTGGTCCTCACCGGGCACAATAACGACGTTCACTTAACGGGAACATATTATACGGGCGAAGGCCGCATGGATCTCAACCTGGCGATCAACAGCATAAACCTTGCGATCGTGAAGCCTTTTGCTGTTGGTCAGTTAGATGACATCACCGGTATAATGAAAGGGAACGTAACCATT
>DASQJI010000714.1:0-13635 GCA_035631175.1 Parafilimonas sp. | reverse complement strand
AAATTACCAAACTGTGTATGCGAAGCAACCTGGTTCAGTTGCTGCTCCCACAGCAGGGCTTCATTTCACAGAACGATTAATGAGCCAGTTAAGGCAGCAGAAAATTCAACTGGACTTTGTAACGCTGCACGTGGGAGCCGGAACGTTCATGCCCGTAAAATCGGCCACGCTGGGTGAACATTCGATGCATGCTGAATATTTTGAAGTGAGCAGGAAGTTGATTGAGCGTCTGTCTAAAAAGCTAAACGAAAGTATTGTTGCAGTCGGCACTACAAGTTTACGCACCCTTGAAAGTTTATATTGGATGGGAAGTAAATTGATGGATCATTTAAAAAAGAGAAGCGCCGGCAATATTACGACAGGAGACATTTCAGTTGAACAATGGGAACCTTATGAGCTGCATATTCAGTGCAAAGTTTCCGACGCCTTAGAGGCATTGTTGTTTTGGATGAATGAAAATAAAATGGAAAAGCTGATAACAGAAACGCAAATCATAATTGCACCCCCATATAAATTAAAGATCGCAAAAGCGCTGATCACAAATTTTCATCAGCCAAAATCGACATTGTTGTTACTGGTAGCTGCGGTAACAGGCAATCAATGGAGAGAAATTTATGAATACGCGTTGAATCACGATTTTCGTTTTCTGAGCTATGGAGACGCGTGTTTATTTTTTTCGGAAATGTGAACCGTGTTTACGCCTCAGCAAGGCTGTGCGGAAATTCTAAAGTGAATGTGCTGCCTTTTCCGGGTGCGCTCTCCACTTTTATTTTTCCTTTATGTGCATCAATGACGGTCTTTGCATAGCTCATTCCGAGACCAAAGCCCTTCACGTTATGAAGGTTGCCTGTATGTGCACGATAAAATTTTTCGAAGACATGCTTGACGGTCTCCTTGCTCATCCCGATACCGTTGTCCTGGATCTGGAGAACAAAGTGTTTTGGCGTGGCGTGCGTAATTATTTTTATTACGAGGTTTTCTTTTGAATACTTGATCGCGTTGTCGATAAGATTTGAAACGAGGTTACTAAAATGTACTTCATCAACATCCAGCGTATCGTCTGCAGCGTTTAGCAAAAAGTCGACCGTGCCGTTTTTTTCCTGCATTTGCAACTGGAAGTTATCAACCACGCGTCGCAGCAGGTCGTGAACGTGAATGTGCGTAAGATTCAATTTCAGCTCCTGCTTTTCCATCAGTGCAGCCTGCAAAATAGTTTCAACGTGTTTGTTCATCCTCCGGTTCTCATCCTTGATAATGTTGTTGAAGTATTGCCATTTAGATTTATCGTTTAACACCTTCTCATTTTTCAAAGCATCCACTGCGAGCGAGATGGTGGCTAACGGCGTCTTAAATTCGTGCGTCATGTTATTTATGAAATCGCTTTTTATTTCGCTCATCTTTTTTTGATTGAGCATTGTTCTCACAGTTATATAAAAGGCGGCTATAATTATGACCGTAAACAGCGCTGAGAAAACGATCATCCATGTAAGGGATTGCCACACCTGCACCTTAAAATCCGGGATAATGATAAAAAGGTGTTCATAGGCGAGAAGCCCTTCCAGATCAGTACCGGTTTCCGGAATGATGGGAATTACTATTCTTCGAAAATGTGTAGTATCGAAAGACTCCTGCTGAAAATGTTCGGTCTGCATCTCGAGCTCAAAATCATCGGAGCTGGAAGTGATCGCAAACTCAAAACGCAGGTTCGTTAAACCTTCCTTATTAAAAGACTTTACGAGTTTGTCGTTGATTTCTGCTGTAGTGTAACGGTCTGAGATCGTTGGCAATCTTCCTATTTTAAAAGAAAGATTGTCGGGAAAAAGCTGTAAGCCCTGGCGCTTGTTTAAACGAAAGGAATTGGAAGCCGCGGCTTGCTTACTAAGTTCCTGCACCACGTCGAAGCCAGCCTTCTCGACTTTCTCGATGAACCGCTCTTGCTGAACGAACAATTGATTTTTAAACCAGTTGATCTGGATAAGGATAATACCAACCAGGGATAAAGAGATCAGTACAATAATAACAGGAAAGATCTTCTTCATTTAAACAAAGATATTTTGAACCCTCTCACGCAGAAACCATACAAATATCTTTATCAGCATTTTAACTGCTGCATTTTTTTCTTACCAAAATCAATTTTTTGCTTTGTTAGTTCGTTTGTACATTTCATTATGGAAAAATTACAACCGGGTACTATACTTATTGCTGATCCGTTTTTGAAAGACCCGAACTTTATGCGATCGGTGGTTTTTCTGTGCGATCATAAAGAAGAAGGGAGTTTCGGTTTTGTTTTAAACCGGAAGATTCAATATGCGGTCGGCGATCTTATCAATAACCTTGAAGGCTGCGACTTCCCTGTATTTTATGGTGGCCCGGTCCAACAAAATACTATCCATTTTTTGCACCAGGTTCCAGGCCTCATTACCGGCGGCGAAAAAATTACAGACACCATTTATTGGGGCGGCGAATTTGACGAGGTGGTTTCATTGCTCCAGGATAATAAACTTTCGGCAAAACAGCTTCGATTATTCCTCGGATACAGTGGCTGGAGCGAGGGTCAGCTTGAATCGGAAATGACGGGAAAAAGCTGGTTGACGACCTACCCAACATCTAAACTCGTATTTGCCGGCGACGTCGATCTTATCTGGCCCGAAGCATTGAGACAGCTTGGTGGCAGATACGAACAACTAATTAATTACCCAATCGATCCGCAGTTGAATTGACTTAGGCTTTTTTAGAGGCAAACATTCATTGTTTGGTGTAAAATAATCAAGGCCGCAGATTGCGGCCTTGAATCTTATTATTTCGCTTCTGATTTACTGCTCAGTAACTTCGAATGTAATATTCTGCTTTTGCCGGTATATTACGTTTCGTCCGTTTTGAATGGCAGGCTGCCATTTAGGTCCTTTCTTGATAACTCGGGTAGCCTCGGCACCGCATCCATAACCCGGATCGTTCAATGCCTGAACTTCGGAGATCGTTCCATCCTTTGACACGAGGAATGAAACTGTAACGGTATATCGTCCCGGAGGAGCTCCGTTATCCGCAGGCGTTTGCGCGTTAAGATTCCGTTCAAGGTATTTGTTCCAGTCGCCCGGGAATTTGGCCTCTACCTGTACGCTCGTAAACTCCTTATCGTAATCTTCTTCCTGCACTTTCGGAGCTTCTACCTGGCCGGTTCCCTTCTCTTCCACTGGCGGCGCAACCACGTCTGACTTCTCTCCTTCCTGGTTGAAAGTACCGATCTTAGTATCTTCAAGTTTCTCCTGTTCCGGCGGTTTTTCTTCCGGTTTCACTTCCTCGTCCTTTACGATCTTCGGAGGCGTGAACTTTGTTACTTCCACTTTCGGAGGCTCCACTTTCGGAGGAGGCGGTGGTGGTGGCTCCGCTTTTTTCTCAGGCTCTTTAATATCTTCCAGTTGAACATCCTGGACAACAACCTGTTTAGGCGCCCGATCCCTGATCGATTTTGCCACCATCGTACCCACAAAAATCAAAACGCAAACAGCGATCATGATCAACAGAGCCTTGACCATCCTGTGATTGTAGCTCTTTCTCAGTTCGTATGCCCCATATTCCTTATTTCTGCCTTCAAACAGAATATCAAGAATATCGGCACTCATTATTTTGTTTGCTTCCATTAAAATGTTTTTTTAGATCTTAGATTCAAAAGCCTTTATTTTCCACAAACTACTGACCTCCAGTTCCGCCGCCTTCAGTTCTCTTAATAAGCTGATCTTCTATATCTGTGATATCGACCATCGCATAGCGTTTTACAACGTTAATGCTCATTTCATCCAGAATGTCGATGACGTTTTTATATGTGCATTCATCACTTGGCTTGATCACAACGACGAGGTTTGTATCCGCCGAACGTTTCCGGCTGATGATCTCATCACGAATTTCCTTAAAATTCGAAGCCTTGAAGTTTGAGGCGTCCGGTGCCAGTTCTCCTTCATAATAAAAAACATTATTGTCCCTGCCCAGGAGAATTGTAAGTGCGCCTGACTGCTTGATCTTGTTTTGATCTTCGGGCTTCACGCGGTCGTCAGGAAGAGCCAAACGCATGGCTGTCGGCTGGCTCATCGTTGTAGTGAATATAAAAAACGTTATGAGGAGAAATCCAAGGTCAACCATAGGCGTAAGGTCAACCCTTGTCGATAATTTTTTCGCTTTTTTAACCCCCGGTCCTTTCTTGTGATGACCGCCACCGGAAGTATCCATTTCTGCCATAAAAACAAAGTTTAGTTTTTAAACAATTACTACTGCGACTTACCCGTCACATTATCCTTCCATAGATCACTGCCCTGCGGCACGGCCTGGGGATTCGTTACCATGGAAAACTTAAATTGTTCATTCTTCTTAAATGCCGCAATTATGTTCTTGAACACCGGGTATTTTGCGACGTTGTCTCCCTTTAAGATAAGGTTCATTTTTTCACCCTGGTATGCCTGCACAGCCGCGGCCATCCAATCATTCATTTCGTTTCTGGCTGAATCCTGGGAAGGAATGCCCGGAAGCGTTTTGCTGTTCATTTGATCCGTTGACAGTGCCGCCTGTTGTTTCAATTGGGCGATTGGAACGCCTATAAAAGGAGCCTTTTTTAAATTAGCAATGTCGGTTGGCGTGAGCCCGAGGCTAAAACGCTGATTAATGGACTCGAGCATTGCCTGCTTTTTGTCTTTGTCGCGTTGGCTGTCACCGACAGACAAGTATACATGGCCGTCTGCATTTAAGGAGATCATCACCACATCGGTTTCCGGCGCGATCTTGTTGGCGACGGAACTGGGTGTGCTGATTGGAACAGCCTCAGACGGCTTGAACTTAGTGGTCAGAATAAAGAAAGAAAGAAGCAGAAATGCAACATCGCACATTGCGGTCATGTCGATGGCGGTGCTCTTTCTCGCAATTTTCGGTCTTCCCATTATCTATAATTTACTTGTTCAGAGGATTAGATGCATCAACTTCCACTTTCCACAAACTATTTGTAATTAGAAGCAAAACTTTGTGTTAATGTAAAACCGGATTCATCTATACCAAACGTGATTGAGTCGATCTTCGTAGTAAAAACGTTATACATGATAATGGCGATGGCTGAGGTACCGATACCAAGTGCGGTATTATATAATGCCTCAGAAATACCTTGCGACAACTTTTGAGCTGCTTCACCACCACCGCTTTCACCAAGTGAAGCAAATGAGCGGATCATCCCGATCACCGTTCCAAGCAGACCCATCAACGTTGCTACGGAGGCGATGGTTGAAAGAAACACAAGGTTCTTTTCCAGCATCGGGAGTTCGAGCGCAGTGGCCTCCTCCACTTCCTTTTGAATATTCAGCAATTTCTGATCTGTGGTGAGCTCAGTGTTTGTTGTCATCTCCCTGTATTTCCGTAAACCGGCCTTCATAACATTGCCTACCGAACCTTTTTGTTTGTCGCATGCTACTATGGCTTTATCCAGGTCCTTGTTAGCCAGGTGATATTGAACAGTGCGGATAAATTCCGCAATATTGCCTGTGCCCGTTGCTTTTGTAACGGTAAGAAGTCTTTCGATCACAAAGGTTACAACCGTTAAGAATGCCCCGATAAGAATCGGCACAATGATACCACCGAGGTACATACGGGATAATGCGGACTTTGGTCCCTGGTGATCCGGCCAAAAACCACCGGACGCGTCAGGCCTGTCAAAATTTGCCGGATTGCCGATCACAAAACGCCAAATAATATAGCCAAGAATAATACAGGTAAGGGGCGCAAGCCATGAGATGGAATTGCGTGACCTTTTTGGTTGTACGGAAGAGATGCTTCTTGCTGCTGCCGTAGCAGTCGGTTTTGTTTCAGCCATAACAAAATTGATTTTTAGGTTTTAAACTTTGTTTGATTTAATACGTTTTCGATAACCCACCTGTAAAAACAAGCAACCAACGATTTATGTTTTATTGGGCTTGTAAATTAATTAAATTCTTCAAAGCAACAATTTTTCCAAATTATTTTTTCTTTTAATTTCCCCTTTGCTAATAGTCATTAGTTTGCAGCCGCAATAAACGTTCCAGCTTACCCGCAGCGGACGTTAGAATTAACCAACGATGACGTAATTTTTGTATGCAAGAAATGAAGAAGATAGTTGTAGCAATAACAGGAGCCAGCGGCGCGATCTATGCAAAACTTGTTCTTGATAAATTGATGACGATCCATGATCAGTGGGACGAACTTGGTGTCGTAATAAGCAACAATGCAAAGCAAATTTGGGAAACTGAATTAAATAACACTGACTATAAAAATTACCCGATAAAATACTACGATAAGTATGATTTCAACGCTCCGTTTGCATCGGGATCTGCGCAGTATAATATCATGATCATCGTTCCATGCAGCATGGGCACACTCGGACGCATCGCGTCAGGCATCAGCGATGACCTTGTAACACGAGCGGCTGACGTGGTCCTAAAAGAAAGAAGAAAACTTATTCTTGCGATCAGGGATACCCCTTACAATTTGATCCACATAAAGAATATGGAAACTGTCACGCTTGCAGGTGGAATAATCTGCGCGGCATCGCCTTCTTTTTACAGCAAGCCCGGATCTGTTGAAGAACTCGCAGGCACCGTCGTTAACCGCATTCTTGATCTATGCGGCTTTAAAACAAACAGCTTCAGGTGGGGAACGAGTTCTGACGTTTAGAACGTGGCGAAAATGACTTACTAACCGATGCAATACAAAAAGTAAAAGGCCGCTTCTTTCGAAACAGCCTTGAATATTGTTCGCCGAAAATTGTTTTATTTCTCTTCTTCCTTTCTCAACTTTTCTTTTATCTCAGCCAGCGCACCGAGGTCTCCTAAAGTAGCTTTTTCAACTTTGCTTTGGATATTCTTTACTGCTTTGCGCGCTTTGTCTGACTCTACGCGTTGCTCTTTCTTCGCAGCTTCCTGCTCCTGTGCTTTTGCCTGTTCCCAGATCTTTGTGTGGCTGACCAAAATGCGTTTCTCATTCCTGTCGAACTCAATCACCATAAACTGTGAAGTTTCGTCAGCTACCAGGCTCTTTCCGTCTTCTTTGATGAGATGACGGTTAGGTGCAAATCCTTCAAGCCCGTAAGGCAACTGCACGATGGCGCCGCGGTCGTCTTTCCTGATGATCGTTCCTTCATGAACACTGCCCACCGCAAATGTATCCTGCAACGCCGTCCAGGGATCTTCTTCCAATTGTTTATGTCCTAACTGAAGTTTCCTGTTGTCTTTATCGATCGCCATGATCAGCACATCGATATTGCTACCCACCTTAGTATATTCACCCGGATGATTAAAACGTTTCAGCCAACTTAGGTCGCTGATATGTATCATACCGCCTATACCCGGCTCCAGTTCTACAAACACGCCGTAAGGTGTAATGTTCTTAACAACGCCCGTATGCTTGCTTCCGTCAGGATATTTCGTTTCGATATTATTCCACGGATCTTCGGTAAGCTGTTTGATAGAAAGACTCATCTTACGAGCATCCTTATCAAGCGTTACAACTTTTGCTTCGTGCTCATTACCCAACTTAAAAAATTCTTTCGCATTGATGGGGGTATTAGCCCAGGTGATCTCACTTACATGCACAAGGCCCTCAACCCCGGGTAGAATTTCAAGGAAGGCACCATAGTCTTCGATGTTCACAACCCTTCCTTTCACCACAGCACCTTCATGTATCCATTCAGGTAACACATCCCATGGATGCGGCGTGAGCTGCTTGAGGCCGAGGCTTATACGCCTCTTGTCGTCGTCGAAATCCAGCACTACGACCTGTAATTTCTGGTCCATCTTCACTACTTCGCTTGGATGCGAAATACGTCCCCATGAAATGTCTGTGATGTACAACAATCCATCGAGGCCTCCGAGGTCCATGAATGCGCCGAAGTCTGTGATGTTTTTCACGGTTCCTTCCAGCACCTGCCCTTTCTCAAGTTTGCTTATTATTTCGGCGCGCTGTGCTTCAATATCGCTTTCGATCAAAGCCTTATGTGAGACCACGGCGTTCTTTATCGCTTCATTGATCTTCACAACCTTAAATTCCATCGTCTTATTTACAAACTGGTCGTAATCGGTTACGGGCTTTACATCGATCTGTGAACCCGGCAGGAATGTCTCCAATCCGAATACGTCCACGATCAAGCCGCCTTTTGTTTTGCTGGTTACGACACCTGTAACTACTTCCCCTGTCTTGTGAACCTCCACAATTCTTTCCCATGCTCTGAATATGCGTGCTTGCTTGCGGCTCAAATGGAGGTTACCATCGCGGTCTTCCTTTTCAACGACCATCACTTCTACGATGTCGCCAATCTTTACATTTGGTGTGTCCCGAAACTCATTCAGAGAAACAAGCCCATCGCTCTTGAAGCCGATATTAATAACTGCGTCAGTTTTAGTCAGAGCTACCAGGGACCCATTTACGATCTCTCCGTCTTCGATGGAAACAAAAGTGTTCTCATAAACCTTGTCATACTTCTCTTTTTCTTCCTGGTTGTACTGCGTTACATTGCGTTTGTCGATGCTCCAATCGAAATCATCGTGCGCGGCGAGTCTTTCTTCAACGGGTTGGGGAATTGACTCTGCCACAGAATTTTCGATCACTGGTTCTGGGGTTGATTCAGAAGCGGATGTAGTCTCTGCTTCTTCTACAGGTCCATTTGTTGTCGCTGTAGTTGCCTCCGTATTTTCCTCTACGTTGGCAGACTCCTGTGCATCAGCGTTTGCGCCCGCCTCGTCGGCCGGCAGGTTAATAATATTATTTTCACTCATGATAAAATCCCGATGGTTTTAGTTCGGGGCGGCAAAGCTAAGAAAAGATCGGGAAAAACAGGCTTTTCCCCGCGAAATGGACCAAAAAAACCGGCTTAAGAATGGATATAATTTTGCAGATGCTCTATGGTTTCTTTCTGAGTGAGGATCGTTTCGGTAACAACGTCGTTGATAGATATAATGCCGGCAAGCGCATTCTGTTCCATCACCGGCAGATAACGCAGATTTTGAGAAGACATAAGCTGCATGCAAAACTCAACAGTATCGGCTTTTGATACCGAAGGACCGTGGGAGGTCATGATCTCGCCAACTGTTGTTTCGTTAGAGGAGCGTCCCTTCAAGATCACTTTACGGGAATAATCACGCTCAGTCATCAGGCCTACAAATTGGCCGTTATGTACTACGGCTACCGACCCAATGTTCTTATCGGCCATCAACTTCAAAGCTTCCATCACCGTAACTTCCGGCTCTACGGATTCCACATGGCTGCCTTTTCGTTTTAGTATGTCTGCGACTTTTCTCATGGAGATAAAGTTACAAATTACTTAAAACAATCTATCGTTTTAATTTTTGCAGTTTGTCGGAAAGAACCGGTGTTAATTCAGCTGCGAATTCACCTCAGTGACCAGGCTTATCGCAGCCTGTTCGTTAAAGTTGCCGCTGTGATCTTTGAAATATGCCTGCGCCTTTTCGGCGTCGGCGCCCAACCCTTCCTCGAATCTTTTCTTTTTGAGAGTAACTTCAGTTGAAACACCATCTTTGAAAAGAAAATATTTTACGTTATCAACGTATTTGCCTGTTGAGAAATTCTGATTCATCGCCTGCGAGCCCTTACTGGCTATGTTCTCCTCATACGTAACCTTCATATATTTCAAGAGCGAATATTTTTTCTCATCCAGCAATAGCACTTCAAAATACTGGCCCGTATAATCTTTGTTGAAATAATCGGCTCTCATAAAAATGTGAGGTCGTTCTGTTTCCAAACTGAATCCTGAAACTTTCGTGAGGTCAACTTTCCACGTTGCCGGGGAGTCGCGCTTTTTATAATACAGCTCATTATTCATTTTGTCGTACATAAACAAAAGGTTCTCGCTGAAAACTGTGTTATCCGTTGTTGTAACACTGCCTGGAGCCCATTCCTTGCTAAAATAGGTGCTGCCCTCGAACTTGTCTTTTTCTGCAGCATAGGCAGGGAGCATCACGTCGTTGCCATTAACAGTTACTGTTGTGCCCGTATAAGGACTTCCCGATTGAAAACTGTTTTGTGCCTGGACCTGTGTGCTCAGAAAACAACAAAGCAACAAAACAGGTGCATGTAAGCATTTCATTTTTTTTCTTTTAAAGGTATTAAGATAGGAAACTTTTTGCGATTCCACAACGCCTATTCCACTTGTGCATTTATTTCTGTGATAAGCCCGATCGCCGCGTCTTCATTGAAGTTGCCCGAATGTTCCTGGAAGTATTTTTCTGCTTTATCCTTATCAGAAGCAATGGTAGTTTGAAAACTTTTTTTCTTCAAAGAGACCTGTGTTAACTGGCCATCTTTGCTGATGTAATATTTCACCTTATCGGAGAAGGAACCGGCTGAGCTGGTTACTGTCATAACGTTTGATGCGGCACTCGTTGTGTTTTCCTGGAATTCAGCCGTGGTCAACTTAAGCAGCGAGTATTTTTTTTCATCTCTCACCAGCACTTCATAAAAATTACCGCTATACTCTTTTGTGAATGCGTCGGTGCGCACAAATGTGTGCGGCTTGTCGGTGTTCAAAGTGAATGAAGAAATCTTCGCCGGATCGGCCTGCATAACAACGGACGAATCAGTCTGCTTGAAAAACAACCTGCCGTCAACCTTGCTGTACATAAACACAAGGCCTTCGCTGAAAATGTGGTTATCAACAGTAGTCAGGCTTCCGGTTGCCCAGTCTTTACTAAAATACGGATTGCCTCCTACATCGCCACCATGAGCATACGTGGGCAAAACGAAGTTGTTGTTGTTCACGATGTAGCTGCTGTAAGCAGCCTGCGTTCCAGCACCGTTACCACTAGCCGGCATTTGCGTTAATGTTTGCGCTTTTGATTGTGACGCCCCAAAAATCAGGAACACACTTGCAAGAATGTACTTCATACTTTCAATTGACTTTAGATTATTGTTGGTGGATTATTTTTTATTACGGGGGGTTTGTTGCTTCATTTGCTGAACCTTCTTTTGTGTTTCCAACATTTTCTCATACTGCTCCTGCCACTTACTTTTTGTCTTGACCTTGGGAGCTTTCCGGCGTTCCTGGATCTGTGCGAGTATTTTGTCGTGATTCAAAATATAGTTTTGGATAACGAACTGAATACCCAGCGTGATGAGATTTGATACAGTGTAGTACCATGTCAACGCGGCGGGCAGGGAGTTGAATATGAGCAGCATGAAGATCGGGTAAATGTAAGGCATGTACTTCAAGGCCGGGTTATTTGGATCGCTCGGCGTCATGCTCATATTATAGATTGAAATCAAAAAGCTCGTACCAACAGCCAATAAAGAAAACAAACTGATGTGATCGCCTATCACCCATATTTTGGTATGAAACTGCAGAACCACATCATAGGTCGAGAGATCTTTAGCCCACAAAAAGCTTTGGCCCCTTAATGCAATATTTGAATTGAAGAAACTGTAGAGCGCAAAGAAGATCGGTATCTGCAGCAACAACGGCAAACAGCCGCCCAACGGATTTACGCCGGCCTCCCTGAACAATTTCATTTGCTCCATGGCAAATGCCTGTTGATCGCTGCCTAATTTTTTGCGCAACGCGTCCAACTCCGGCCTCATCACTTTCATTTTGGCGCCGCTTTTATAGCTCCGATATACCAACGGAGAAGTTATTAAACGAATAAATATGGTAAGCAACGCGATCACCCATCCATACACCGAAATAAAGCTTTCGAAAAAACTAAAGACCGGCATCACGATGTATTTATTGATCGGCCGGACGAAAGAATAAAGATCCCTTCCGAGGTTTATGATCTTGTCCATTTCCGGCGCTGCATTGTGCAATGTCTTATACTCATTCGGACCGTAGTACAATTGCATAGGAATTGATGCTGACGCTGCGGATGGGATCTGCATTTGCATAGTTGCGTCAACAAGTCCGATCACCTTGCTTGTGTCGGTGTTACGGCTCCAGTGCACTGCACCTCCGCTAAAATTATTTTTTGCAATTAATGTGGTATTAAAAAATTGCTGAACAGCACTCACCCATTGCACTGGTTTTTCAAATTTGTGATCGGTATGGGTCGAGATATAATCGAATTCATTTCCTTCCGAAAAACAAACATCACTCATACGACGTTCATAGTCGACTGATTTTTCAACCTGCACAGGCTGCGAAAGAAAATGAAAATTCACATTACCATTCGTGAGCAACTGGCCGGCACCGGCGATCTGTATGTTCCAGTCGATCATATAGCTGCCCGGCCTGATTATATACTGATGTATGATGCCCGTGCGGGAAGAATCTTGCAGGCTGAATTGCACAGTTTGGCTCCCGTCTGAATTCTTTACAGGTTGCGAAGCTGTAAAATTTAAATCCCCTGTAGACGCCGAATGATTTGCGCCCGTATTAATATTATATGTAATTGCATCGGCAGCGCTGCCACCTAAGACAACGTTACCTCCAGCCTGCGACGGATATTTTTTTAGCAGAACACTCTTCACCCTTCCACCGTGGCTGGTGAACACAACTTTCATTAAGTCGTTTTCCACCGTGACCGTTTGCTCGGGTGCGGTCTGCGTTTTGCTAAAATCTCCGGCGGCACTAACTCTGCCTAACGAATCATTGATTAACGAATCCTGTAATGCTGCAGCTTTCTGTTGCGGAGTAACCTTTGCAGCCGAATCCAATCGTAAAGAATCCTCGATATGTTTCTGGTGGGCCAGGTACGCCTGTTGATCTCTGTTGGTGTACCAGAAAAACACAAAAAATAAGATGGCCAGCAGCACAATTCCAATGACCGTATTCTTATCTTTCATCGCGTAGTTATAAAAAATGAGCGGCAAAGGTAGGAGATTGACCGCTTGCAAATTTTTGGAATTTCAAAAATGGTTGTTAATGGCGATTAACACGTTAGTCATCACCGGGTTCAGTTTTTTACATAGATATCTCCGTCTTTCATAACAAGCTTTACGTTTCGTATATCGTGCATGTTTAAAGTAGGATCACCGCGCACCACAAGAATGTCGGCGCAAAGGCCCGGCTTAATTCTTCCGACAAGTTTATTTATTTGGAATACGTCAGCGTTAACGGAAGTCGCTGAGCGCAATACGTCCAGGGCGTTCATTCCATAATCAACCATTAGTTCCATTTCACGCGCGTTATCTCCGTGGGGAAACACGCCCACATCGCCGCCCATGCAAATGGTAACGCCGGCCTTTAATGCGTCCGCGAAACTTTTTCTCTTTGTGATTATCATTGCCGGTTCCTCATCGACGCCTTTTCGCCAGCCGCGGTATTGTGCGATTGCATCGTCTGCCGCCAGGGTTGGACATAAAGCAATATGCTTTTCTTTCATCAATGCAAATATTTCCGGAGTGCCATTATCGCCGTGTTCGATTGTCGTTACGCCCGCAGCGATTGCGCGCCTCATTCCTTCAGCGGTAGTTGCATGCACTGCCACAGTTCTTCCGCTACTGCTTGCAACTGCAACTGCTTCTTTCAATTCGTCGACCGTAAACGTCGGCTCCGCTTCGCCGTTGATCCCCCAACGGTAATCTGCGTACAGCTTTACAAGATCTGCGCCCTTTCCGATCTGTGTACGAACTTCTTTTATCAACGCATCCACCCCATCAGCTTCTGCTGCTCCTTTTAGAACATCGATC
>DASQJI010000713.1:0-1649 GCA_035631175.1 Parafilimonas sp. | reverse complement strand
TAGATGTAGAAGTGCCGGGCGAACCGTTACCGCATACCAACAAGAAAGAGGATTTCCAGGCGATGGTAGCAGAGTTGATGCAAGGACATTTGGCTTGACGCGATTATGTTTTCAAACGGCTTTAATAATTTTTCGCCGCTCCGCATGGGGCGGCGAATTCTTTAGTCCATGCACACATAATTCTATTACGTGATAGAAGCTGCAACGGATCGCGCACAAGCAGGGAGAAGAAGGTAGATCAGAAAACCACTTCGCGTGAAAACAGTCAGCGTAATTTCTTTCTCCTTTTGATCATCGTTGCTCCAATTAAAAAGCCGACAAACGCTGCGGTAAGTAACTCCTTCATGAAGTTTGCCGGGATAAATCTTGTGCCCTGTGAAGAGATCTCATAAACACCTTTGGGCCGTGCAAACATGCCGCCACCCCCGCCAAGGCCCTCGCCTGTCTTTACCTTGTTGTTGTCGTCTGATACGATTTCCTCTTTAAGAAATTTTTTCGGCCCACCTTTTCCATACCCACCGCCAAAACCTAAAGCCACCTGTGCTACCGGAATTATCGTTTTGTCGCCGGCAACAATCGGCTCGCCGTAAACGTTTTTTACCGTTGCACTTTGACCTAACCGCGTCGCGATATTTTCAATAAAATTTGCGTTTTCCATGTTGAGGTTTTTTATGATCAGCAAACTAGGAAATTTCAAAGAGAAAACGGATGATTTTTATCACGCTTAGAAGTGAGTAAGCAACAGGTGCCCGATCAACATCATTCTGCGTTTATTTATGCTCCCGTTCGGGCATGACGGTAAAAAGTGTGCGTTGACTATGACGGCCGCGCTTTTTTAGGTCCGTCATTCCCGACCTGGTCGGGAATCCCATTCTATGCAGCACTCCACGGCACTCTGCTGCTCTGTAGTTAGTACAATCGACCGTCTACCAGCAGATTCCCGATCAATACCATTGTTGCATTCATTTATGATCGCCTTCGCGCATTACGGTCGAAATTGTAAATTGTAAATTGTAAATCGTAAATCCGAACTCCGCAATCTACACGTTTCCTTTCTTCAACTCATCCACGGCAAAATTCGCCGCTCTTGCAGTAAGAGCCATATAAGTGATCGATGGATTCTGGCATGCATTCGATGCCATACATGCACCATCGGTAACGAAAACATTTTTTACGTCCCACACCTGGTTGTTTGCGTTGAGTATTGAAGTCTTTGGATCGCGGCCCATTCTTGCCGTTCCCATTTCATGAATGCCAAGGCCCGGCGCTTCGTGGGTATCGTTCGCTGATATATTTTTAAAGCCGGCTTGTTCGAGCATGTCAGCGCCGCTACTCAAAATATCTTTAAGCATATTCAGCTCATTCGTTTTGTATTCGCAGTCTATTTCAACTTGCGGAATGCCCCACTCATCTTTTTTCTCCTTGCTCAGCGATATTTTGTTTTCATAATAAGGAAGACATTCACCCATGCCGGTCATCCACATATACCAATCGCCCGGCTCCGTCATTTGTTCTTTGAAACGCGCACCGATCGCCGCGTCACCGGCATCGCCCGCACCACGCGACCCTCCGGCGGCAAGTGCGTATCCTCTCACAAAACCCTTTTGCACATCATCGCCAACATTGCGAAACCGCGGAATATAAATACC
>DASQJI010000712.1:0-1681 GCA_035631175.1 Parafilimonas sp. | reverse complement strand
TGTAAGTCCCTTGCTCGCTACTTTAAAATTATATTGACCCGGTTGCAGGTTCAAATAATAACCGCTATAAGGATCATAAGTAACATCACTCCATTTTTTATCTACTCCTTCCAGAACATATCTGTACCGCATCTTACGCTGGGTGGAAGGATCGGTTCCAGTAAAATGAAACCTGATAAAATTATTATTGTAAGAAAGATGCAAATTAACAGGTAAGTTATAACTGCCCGTTACACTGTCCCAGGTAATTCCTTTCTTTGACGCCGCCGGTGATTGCGCTAACGGTCCTTTAAGAAAATAACTGTTTTTGGTATAACTCGAGATAGTATCTGTTACATTATGAATAAACCGGGACTGATCTGAAAAATAAAACTGCTCGCCTGAAAAGTTTAGATCCATACCAGTGATGGAAGTTCTTTGTTTCGGCTTAACCTTATTGGCATTATGCAAGACAGTAATACCATTATCACCCCACCAAAATTCACCCTCTTTTGTAACAAGGTCTGATATATAAACCCAGGCCTGGTTAAAGAATCCAAACGAATGACCAAAATGTTCAACCCTCCATTTGCCTGACTCCGCGGTATCATTTTTTACTGAAGGTGGCGTAATTATACTTAGGCCTTCCTGCGACCTTACATACATTCGCCCGTCATGCCAGTTTAAGGAATTTATATTTGTACATGGGGATTCGGTCGGCGTTTGAAATTTACTGAGTGTGTTTTTCGCAGGGTTAGCGATAAAGATCCCAATGCCTGTGCCTATCCATATACGACCGCTGTCGTCTGTGCACATTGGTTTCATGCATTCCTGCGGTCCGAGGTTATTCAATAGATGACTGATTGTGTTATTTCGGACATTAAAAATATCGATCGCTTGATTCCTTGCATAAGTGCTGATCCAGATATTATTACTTTTGTCTGTTTTTATATCTGTAACGTCATTATCGCACAATCCATTTGTTGTATCCAATCTAACAGTCGTTTTCTTTTTGGGATCATATATTTCAAAACCACCAAAACGTTGAACGGAATTAACCCACGGCAGTTGCTCACCGATCCAAAGCCTCCCTTTTTCATCAGCAAATACGATGGATAAGTGGTCAGCCCTAAGACCTTGCGATTTTCCTATGTGCTCCATCGTATGATGTTCCTGGTCAATAATATCTAATCCACCCCAAGAAGTTAAGTACAGCTTATTTCCATAATTATAAACATTTTCCATGTAGTTGTTACTTAACCCCTGCTTTGTTGTTAATGATCTAACCAAACCTGTTCGGGCGTTCAATATATCAACACCCTGGCTTTGGTACAGAATCCAGATAAAGCCGGAAGAATCTTGAGTCATACTGTAGATTTGGTATTTTCCGATATGTCTTGTGCTGAAGCCATCTTCGCCAAACAGATGGATTCCTAACATAGTAGCGGCAAAAAGATTTCCGCTTGAATCCTGAACCATGCTATGCACCATATCAGTTGATGAATTCATATATTTGATCACGCCATTTTGCGGGTTAATAGCAACTATCCCTGCATCCGCAGTTCCTACTAAAATATCACCCCTTTCGTTTTGCAAAAAGTCCATCGGATTCATGAAATGCCCATCAGCATTTCCCAGGTGTTCTATTTTTTGTTCTTTAAGGTTTATAATATTCATCGGTCCTTGAAAGCGATAGAATATT
>DASQJI010000711.1:0-3793 GCA_035631175.1 Parafilimonas sp. | reverse complement strand
AGGTGATGTCGACTGAACCTTCCGGCGATATGATCTGCTCTTTGAACGGCATCAGATTTCCAAAATCCGTTTTTTTATAATTGGAATATTTCACAGTAATTGTCTGTCCTGCGTTATTGATCGACAGCTGATCAACATAATCCGTAACAGAGTCGATATAAAAAGTGTTCTTCACGCTGTCCGGAGAAACCGCATCGACTTTATATTCCGCCTTGCCATCCAGCACATCCATGCCAGCAAAATTCACGCGGTATCCGTTCGTTGAATACTTAAACAGCGGCCCGCCTATGTGGATCTGTTGCTTCAGGGCGACATACTGCTCATTAGGCAAGGGAACAGGTTCCGGGGAGCCCATGAACGGATTTATCATCCATCCACCGTTATCGGTGATCGTTTGAACAACATCGCTTCCGCCAAAATTCATCTCAGTCTTATAACCTTTGCCGTTGAGTATTGTGACCTTCATGGGGCTTTGGCTTCCCATCATTTGTAAATTTCCCTCTATGTAAATTGAATTTATTTGCGCGATCTTATCGGCGCCTCCAATTGCTTCAAAATAAGCAGCAATTATTCCATCAACCGGTTGTTGCGCCTGCAGCTGGATGGCAGCAAAAAAGAACGCGATCGCGAAGAGGAAAGCTTTGACTTTCATCGAATGAATTTTAGGAATGTAAAATTAGTGCTTGCCGGTCAAAGCTGTGATGGCATCTTTATAATTATCGCCTACCGGAATTTCAATGTCGTTGATAAAAACACTGTTCTTCCGTACCGCAGTAATGTGCTCTTTTGAAACGATAAAAGATTTTTGAACGCGGATGAACATCGACGCCGGAAGTTGCTCTTCGATGGATTTCATGGTGAGGCGTGCAACGATAGGTTTCGACGTGCTTTTGAGGTGTATCTTCAGGTAATCTTTAAAGCCTTCGATCCACATAATATCTGAAAACACGACTTTCACCAGGCTGTAATCCACATTGATGAAAAAATAAGAAGCGCTGTTCCCTTCACCTTTTTCTTTTCCGGATTTTAATTGATGCAGCTCATGTGCCTTATGGCAGGCCTTAATGAACCTGTCGAGTGAAACCGGTTTTACGAGGTAGTCCACCACGTCGAGGTTAAATCCTTCCAGTGCATATTTTTCATAGGCAGTAATAAGAATGAACATTGGCTTTTCCGTAATGCTCTGGATAAATTGAAGGCCGGTGAGGCCTGGCATTTGAATATCAAGAAAGATAAGATCGATCGATTCGTTTTGAAGCACTTTCATTGCTTCCAGCGGATTGCTGCAGCTTGCGACCAGTTCTAAAAAAGGGACTTTGCTAATGTTGTCCTCCAGCAGTTCGAGCGCCAGCGGCTCATCGTCTATTGCAAGGCATCTCAGCATCAGTGCAGATTAATTTGAAGCGAAACGGTGAACCAGCCGTTTTCTTTGTTGATCAGTAAAGTATGATTATTACCGTAAAGTAAATTTAGTCGTCTTTGTACATTGTTTAAACCTATGCCGGAACTTTTATCTTTTGCGCCGTTTACATTATCGTTGTACTTGTTGCTTACGATGAATTGCAACATCCCATTTGTTTCTTTAAGATCTATATTGATCTGCGCGCATTCTATAATTCCCGTGCCGTGTTTAAACGCGTTCTCTACGAAAGGTATCAGCAACATCGGTTCTATTTCATGAGAGCAATTAACGCCGCGGATAGAAACATTCACTTTTACATTTTTTCCAAAGCGTTGCTGCTGGAGGTCAATGTAGCTTTGAAGATATTCAATCTCTCTTTCGAGCGGAACTCTTTGCTCATCCGTCTCGTACAGCATGTAACGCATTAACGAAGATAATTTCAGTAGCGAAGGCTCGAGCAGATCTGATTTTTTCCTTGCTAATGCCACCATGTTATTCAGTACATTGAACATGAAATGCGGGCTGACCTGCGATCTCAAAAACAACAACTCTGTTTTCAAATTTTCAGTCTCCCGGAGGCGCGAAAGCTTCACCGCACGCTGCCGTTCGATCAACATGGCGTAAGCAGTACTGCTCGCCAGTATAAACATGTAGGGAAAAATGTTGTATCCGAAAAATCCCAGTGGTTTAAAGGGAACATGCGTTACGAACAAAGCAAAATATAACCAATGCAGGAAAAAAATAGTGGTCAGCGCCAGGAGATGAAGTGCAACAAACCGCCAAACCCTTTTATGCAGGAACGCAGGCACGAGTGTATAAGCGTTCAGGTAGAATAACGCGATCCAAAAAACACTGCTGACGATATAGAAATAGGACAGGACCTCATCGTCGGGCTGCGGTGCTCTGTGTTCTGTCTTGTTATATTGTGTACGCAATAGAAATGGAAGAGAAAACATCACCAGCCAGCATACTGCATGCAACAATACCGTTACCCATCTCTTCGTTATCCAAACCGGTTTCATTATTTCAAAGTACCTAAGAAATCAGCTAAAGAAAGGCGATTATTAAAACATTGCGACGAAAGCACGGTATCTAGAGATTAAACAAGTCGGCGATCGCCGCAAACGATTAAATAACCAGCCGAAAAAAAGTCCGGATATCTATTCCTGGCGCCTGATCCGCCGTGAAAATTTTCTTTGTTTTTACATTTTTTGCTGTAACATTGCAGCCGGAAACAAGCATAAATAGCCCAAGTTCGAAATCATACTCGCCTGTTTTCTCATTAACCAACAAAATTTTCTTCCAACAATTTTTGGAATTTTATTCTTAAGGATCACAATTATTTATGTACGACATTATCCAATTGAACGACATGCTGGTGCCTGAACTTCACGATATCGCTGAGCACCTGAGCATACCCGATGCAAAACGGCTTAACAAACAGGAACTTATTTATAAGATCCTCGATAAGCAGGCCTTAACCCCGGCCGCATCTTCCAATGGTTCAGACAAACCTAAGCGCAAACGCATCGTAAAAGCAAGCACTGCCAACAGCACCGAAGAAGCCGAAGTGATGACTGAAGCGCCAAAGGTTGAAAGACCGCGAAAAGAAACGAAACATCCTGTGCGTGAAAAGGCAGAGCCTGAAGAAAAACCAAAACGGATCACAAAAACGAAAGTAAAAAGTAAAGAAGAAGAACCTGCACCTGTGGCTGCGGAGGCAGGACAAGGTTCTGAACCTATTGAAGACGAGTCATTGACGAAGATCGGAGCGAATCTTTTAAGCCTGCTTGGTGACGATGAACCTGTTATTTTTCCGGATGACAATGACACTGAAACTGCCGAGCCCTCTGCGAAGCCATGGAACCGTAAAGAGCCTGCTTTCAATATAGAATTTGATGGGATCATCCAGGCAGAAGGTGTTTTGGAAATGATGCCTGATGGCTATGGTTTTCTGCGCAGCAGCGATTATAACTACCTCTCTTCACCTGATGATATTTACGTATCCCCATCGCAGATAAAGTTATTTGGATTAAAGACCGGCGATACGGTATATGGTGCTGTGCGCCCTCCAAAAGAGGGTGAAAAATATTTTGCTTTGTTGAAGGTAGAAACGATCAATTCAAAAAGCCCTGATGAAGTTAGAGACCGCGTACCTTTTGATTACCTAACGCCTTTGTTTCCCTTTGAAAAGTTGAATCTTTTTTCAGCTGCCAGTGATTATTCAACACGTATCATGGACCTGTTCACGCCAATTGGTAAGGGACAGCGTGGCTTGATAGTGTCTCAGCCGAAAACAGGAAAAACAATGTTGCTGAAAGCTGTGGCAAATGCCATTGCTGCCAACCACCCCGAATGCTATTTGATGGTCGTGTTGGTTGATGAACGCCC
>DASQJI010000710.1:0-2093 GCA_035631175.1 Parafilimonas sp. | reverse complement strand
CCTTCAGATTCTATTCGTTGCAATACATCGGTCATATCCGGATTCGCGTTCAGATAGATTGTTACACCGTCTGCGGATGGCTTGTGATAGTCGCTCTTGGCGAGCGCACCAGATACTTTCCCGTTTCCCATGTCCAAAGGGAAAGCTGCCATTTCCATACCCGGCATATTCATGTCTTCCAGGTGAACGCCGAATGCGACCTGGTAAAAATGTTTTGCGCGGCCCATATCGGTAACCGGTATCTCAAACCAGTTAAGGGCATTTGTAGTCTGATCCATAAAAAAATTTTACTGCAAGCTACAATATCTGTTTTCCTAACGTCGACTGTTTGAAGAATGGTAACATAAAATTTTTGCAGGCTAATGACCGAGAAAGTCATTCAGCAGTGCAAATAATTTTTGTGGTTCTTCCACTTGCGGGTTATGGCCGGAGTGTTCGAACATGAGAAACTTTGCTTGCGGACAATACTCTTTATATTTTACCATCATCTCCGGAACGGCAACCCGGTCGTACCTGCCACCGTAAATAAGCACCGGCATTTTCAGGTCTTTGAGATCTTTACGATAATCGAAATTGCCGATATCACTCCCAACAATAAAATCGCCATCCTTGCCCACCATTTGGTAATACACTTTTGGATTGAAAGAGTTCGGATAAGGAGCCGCTCCTCTCGATCTGAAATTTTCCGGGTTGTATGCATATAAGAAGCCATACGGAACACGTCCGTAGATTTCCTGGTGTAGCGGATCGCTGGATATATAACCCTGTTCGCGGATCTTCATGAGGGTATCCCATACTTCAGGATAATTGGTCCTGATCTCGTGATTACTATTATCATCGTTTTCCTGCCACATCACGAAGCTGTGAAAGGTATTTGCGAGTACAAGGTGTTTTAGGTGTGAACCATACTGCACAGCATATCCCTGCGCTACCAATCCGCCGTAAGAATGCCCCAACACATTGATCATATCGAAATGCAATGCCTGCCGCAAACCTTCAATATCGTCGATGTCCCGCTGCAGCGAATATTCCTTCACATCTTTCGCGGTGTCGCTTTTGCCTCGGCCGAACGCATCAAAATAAACAAGCATATTGCTTGATGCCAGCGAATCGAAGCGCCTGTAGCTTAAATGTGCGCTGCCAGGGCCGCCCGGAATAATAAACAACGGGTCGCCTTTGCCAACGATCACCACCCATAGCTTTGCTCCGTTTACGGTGACGAATTTGCCATCGGTGAGGCTGTTTGGAAATGTTTGCGCTTCAAGATGTGTAAAGAAAAAAAATGATAGAAATAGCAGTGGTGTTCTCATAAAACGGTCATTTAAACGATCTTCCAATTCGCTGCAGAATAAGGTCGAACTGGGTTTTTTCTTTGTTTGGATACGACACTATCAGCGAATGAAGCTGTCCGTTACTAAGAAAACTTTTATGGTAATTGATCGTATTGCCGTCTCCGTAGCTTACGGTATAAACGGAATCTTTGATCACTTTAGACGTGACACCGGTGTTCGCGATCTCAGTTAAGTATTTGCTGTTAAAATTTAATTGGTCGGAACTCGAATTTTCGATGCGAAGGAGGATCTCCCGGTTATTGGAATTCACAAAAACGTCAACGGCCGGATCCTGTGAGGCCACAGGCAGAAAATAATCCGGTAACTCAATATAATAGCCATGCTGTTTAAAAGATTTCCAGCTACTTTGTGCGTCAACGGAAGATGAGCAAATTGAAAACAATGCAAGGGTGAAAATAATCGGGTACTTCATAGATCAATTGTTTTAAAATATTCAATAACGTTACTGCGAGAAAAAAGTTTTGCAAGTTTAAAAAATCTACGCAAATCCCAAATCATAATTCCCAATTCCTACTTCCTACTCCATCCCCACTTCAATATTCGACGGATGGGTTGCGTCATGATAAATTTTTATAGTAGCTTTTTGGAAATCGCTGTCTTTAGCATCCGGGATGTTGATGAACTTCTGAGGGTTCCTGTCGACAAGCGGAAACCAACTGCTTTGAATTTGTATCATGATCCGGTGCCCCTGAAGAAACGTATGCGCCACGTCGTTCAACTGCAAATGTATTTGCGTCGGCT
>DASQJI010000709.1:0-1849 GCA_035631175.1 Parafilimonas sp. | reverse complement strand
ATTACATAACTGACAAAAAAATTAACCATGAAACATTTATTACTCGCAATCTTTTGCTTTTCATTTTCAGCAACGATCTCTGCACAAAAAGTTGACACAGTTCTGGAGGAGCAATGGAAAAATAATGCCTGGCAAAATGCTACCAGGATCATTACTGATTATAATGCCGATTGCCAGCCTGGAACAGTTTTAGTTCAGAGTTGGAATCCAACTTTAGGGCAATGGGAAAATTCTGTCCGCACAAATTACACATACACAGGCGGCACTTACGTAAGCCAGGCTGTCTCGCAAATCTGGGACAAAAACAGCAGTAGCTGGAAAAATGTATCCAGGATAACATATACTTACAACGCGTCGTTCCAGGTAACAGTTACTTTGACCGAATTATATTCGGGCGGTGCATGGCAAAATGCTACCCGTGTAACAAATACTTACGACGGTAACGGATACCTTACCACGAGTTTATCGGAGGTCTGGTTCATAACTCAATGGCAAAACGCCACACGGGTCAATTATACAAATAACAGCGACGGCACACCACAACAGGTAGTGTATCAAACCTGGAATGTTCTAACTCAAAACTGGGATAACAGTGCGCGGGATACATATACCTATAATGGTGATAAGACTGTGCACCAGGTGGTACATGAAGTATGGGTCTCCGGTGCCTGGCAAAATGATACACGGACCACTTATACATACGATGCATCTAAAAGAACACTCACTGTTCTTGTGGAAAAATGGAACGGTTCAAACTGGGTAAATGATGAGCTCACTACCAATACATACAATGGCAATGATCTTGTTAAAACCGTAGATCAGTCATGGGATAACGCGAGCAGCAGCTGGGAGAATGTTTCGCAAACCACCTTTACTTATAACGGCGATGGCACCGTTCATCAGGCAGTAAATCAAACCTGGAATAAAAATACGAGTGCGTGGGAAAATAAAACCCGGGTCACATTTTCCTATAACGCCGATTGTGCATTACCGCTCAAATTGTTAAGCTTTGATGCAACAAGAAGCAACAATACAGTATCGCTCACCTGGCAAACGGCCGATGAGATAAATACATCTCATTTTACAGTGCAACGAAGTCTTGATGCAATAAGCTTCAGTAGCATTGGCAACGTAACGGCAAAGGGAACGAGTACCGCAATAAACAGTTATGGTTTTACCGATGACGTAACGACCATTAAATCCAGCAAAATTTATTATCGCCTGCAAATGGTAGACAACGATGGCCGGTTTACTTATTCAAATACTGCACTCGTTGCTCTTTTGTCGAATGGAAATTTTGTTCTTGTCTATCCGAATCCGGTGAAAGATCAATTGTTTGTTGTAACGAACAGCGCGATTAGCAAAGCCGATGTACGGATCACGGATCAAACGGGCAAGCTGGTTTACCAGCAGCACTTTGACAACGTAGAAGGTGGAGCAGTAAATAAAATAAATGTTGCCGGTCTTGCTAAAGGCGTTTATTATTTGCAATTCACAAACGGCTCTGATAAGCAAACAACTAAATTCATCAAACAATAACGATAGCCAAAAGCAACTGTGAAAACCTGCGGGCATTAAAGCCCGCAGGTTTTTTTTCGGAACTAGATCACGGTTGCAAAAACATGTTGTCGCAGCAAGGTCTCTCCCCTTCGCTGACCGCGAAAAGCATTTGACTGAATAAACATTGTGGCACTAGAAGGATTGCTTCCGGGAAACTCCTAATATTGCACCTATAAATGTCGAAACTCCTCACGCATATTGGTCGGTATCTTTTGATGATCAGGGGCATGTTTACACGCCCGGAGAATTTCAGAATGTATTGGAAAGAATTTATGCACCAGTCAGCTGA
>DASQJI010000708.1:0-4290 GCA_035631175.1 Parafilimonas sp. | reverse complement strand
AGTTGCAGCCGATGTATTATAAATAAGAGTTGAGCTGCTTCCGTAAATCGGCGCAGCCGATACTGTACCGTTGTTGATCGTAAAATTCCCATTGATCGTTGGCGTGGTGGAAACGGTTAAGTTCCCATTTATGGTGATATTATTGAACGTAGGTTGCGAGCTGCCATTTATTGTGCCTGCGCCAGAAAATATTATTGTGCTGCTCGCTCCATTGAAGGTTCCGTTGCTTGTAAAACTTCCACCGTTTTCAATATTGAGATTGAAAGCTCCGGCTATGGAAAGCGTCGCTCCGGAACTAATAATAACAGAAGCAACGCTCGCATCAGCCGTTGAGATGGACGGATTGTAAGTGGTGCCTGCTGGGATTGTAACTGCTGTGGATAAGAGAGGCACGGCACCAACGTCCCAGTTGCTGCTGGTGTGCCAGTCAGTGCTCGTTACACCCATCCATGTTGCGGAAGCCAACGGTGTTGATCTTCTTATCAGTGACAGAGCATTTGTTCCCTGATCAGGATTGCGGAGTGTGATCGGGGAGATCGTTGATAATTCTATTTGAGTTTGCACGGCGGCGGCACATGCAAAAAGCATGAGCGCAAAACCAGTTAGGGTTCTCATGGTAAAAGGTTGAATGAGTTGAAAAAGTTACTTGAACAGTCAGAGCGTTGGAAGCCAGTCAGGTATTAATTCCGGTCCAGGGTGTGGAATAAAGTTATATTATTTGTTGAATTTAAAAATGACAGGGAAATTATTTTTTTTGCAGTTGTTTATTATGCTCAGGCGGCCCAGGATTGAAAGAAACATGGCCGAGTAAAATAATGAGGCAAAATTAGAATTCAGAGCAACCAAATGCGTCAGTCATCCCGACCGCAGCCGGGATGAACAGACACCTTATTCAGCTACTATTAATGTGGTACTAAAGATCGCTTTTTCATTGCTGAGCAGCACCACTCTGTATGCACCGCTTGCGATACCTGCGGGTAATATGATCTGTTGTGTAGATGAGCCTCCGAAGTGTTCAACATCTTTGCTAATTACAACCCTGCCTGCGGCATCATATGCCATCAATTTGTATTTTCCGGCATTCACATTGTTCATCTGCAAATTGAAGATGCGCTTCAACGCAGGATTCGGATAGAGGAATATTCTTGCAATACCCTTTCCAATATTTACCATCACCACAGAAGTATAACTTACACTTCCGTTTTTATCGACCACCTTAATGCGATAATAATTATTGCCCGCTGCAGGATAATTATCAGTCAGCAAATAGTCCGAAGTCAATCCGCTGTTCTTCGCGGGAACACTTCCCAGGTAAGTGAAGTGTTGTGCATCCACCGCTTTTTCAACTTCGTAATGGTCGATGTTTACTTCCTGCTGGCACGTCCAACCAACTTTCACTGCGGATCCATCTTGCCATGCTTTGATGCTGGTGATCGTTACAGGAAGAACGATATCACCTCTGTTCACCACTGAAAAACGATTGAACTGCTGAATGCCATTGGTAAGGCTCGTGCTGATATTGATGGTGTATACACCGTATATTTCTGTGTTGTATGCGTTAGACAAAAAGTTATTCAGATCTCCGCCGTCTGACAGGTTTATAAAATTCCCAAATCCGCCCGAATAATCTTTTTGAACAAGAGCTGGTTGGGAATAATCAAAGCCGGCCTCAACCTCATTCTCACCTATCATCCACGATGACCAATCGCGTTTGGTGAAGAATAAAACCATCGTTGCCGAATCTGCCGTTGCAGAATTTCCGGCGGCGACGTACCATATACGGTTCACTCTCCACGCACCGTTTATTCCGTGTGTATAACCAATATCACCATAGTTTACGACAACGGTGAAGTCGCGCGGAGTGGCCGACGTTTTATCTATCATCATCCGGTTTGGTGCAGGTATCGTTATATTGGTACCCGCGGGCAGATAACTCGCTCCAACCGGAAAGTATGTCGGTGCGCCGGTGACATTCTTAATTTGAAAGCCTGCGTTGCCGCCAAACGGGTTAATATCGCTTGCTACGGTTATAGGCACACCAGAGGCATCACAAGTGGCAATAAAGCTCTTTGTGTAATTAAGCGAATTCGCGGTGTATGTTAGTTCTGGCGCGGTTAATGTTCCAGTGTTATTCCATGTGAACAGGTTATTTTCAGTTACGAAAATTCCTCGTGTGAGCGTAAGGTCATGACTTGTTACAAGGCTTTTATTAAGATGAACCCGGTCAGTCGTATTTGTCTTATTCAGCTCCAGATCATAAAATGTTTCCACGGGCGCCGCTGATATGATTGTTGCCGGGCTTGTTGCTCCGCTGAAGACTACTTTCCCAACAGGTGCCGTAAAACCAGCAGCCCCAACCTCGTTATCCCAGTTACCCTGCAGTTCAAGTGTGCCACCTCCGGCCATGGTAATGAAGCCGCCGTTGATCTTCACATCTCCGGCATCCGTGAGATAAGCACTGGCTGTTGTAAACGATAATGAACTTCCATTTACAGTCAGGCTTGCGCATACTGCCCCAGCAGCGTTGATCTGGCATTGAGGCGTTCCGTTCGGGATGGTAACATTTGTGTTTATATTCGGCACATACCCACTTGCCCAATTTTGGCAATTGAACCAGTTATTTGGATCGCCCGCTGTGCCTCCTACCCATAAGCCGGGCGTACCTGCAAGAACAGTTACCGTTGCGCTGCTACCATTATAATCACCGGGAACTGAGGTACAGTTTGCATCCTTTAACGAGCAAAGTACATATGTCGTTGTAACCGTTGGCGCAACGGTGAATATGTATGGATTTGCGGACGTAGTGACCGTTGTTGTTGTCGTACAATTGTCGGTACTATAATTGAACGTCCACGGTGCCGTACCTGTAAAGGTTATACTCAGATCAGCAGTGCCGCTGCAGAGCGTTTGACTTCCGCCCCAAACGGCCGTCGGCCGCTGATTCACAACAATCGTTTTGCTTGGGCCGCCGACATTGGCCACACACGGCGATATGGCTCCTTCAGCCCTCAAATAGTATGTCGTTGTAACGGTAGGATTAACGGTTATCAGCGCATTGGCCGCCGAGGTTGATCCTACCAACGTTGTATAGCTCGCATCAGAATACCATTTCCACACAGCCCCCGTTCCCAGGCTTCCACCGGTTTGTGTAAGGTCATCATTGTCGCCGACACAAATCGGATTTTTTGTAGCATTTACCGCAGAAGCTGCAACATTTTCGATGTTCACATTAATGGTATCGTATGAGGAATCAGCGCATGTGCCGCTTGTAAATTTCCACTTGAATATACTGGTGCCCGCTGTAAGCCCAGTTATTGTAGTGGTGGGACTTGCGGTTGATGTTATTGTTCCGCTGCCACTAATTTTCGTCCATGCCGCACTACCGACAACGGCGGCGTTTGCAGCCATCGTAGTACTTGTTGTGGAATTGCCTGCAGGAAGACATAAATTTTGTGTCGGGCCGGCATTTGGAGTTGGAGAAACATTAGGATCGATGGTTACCGTCACACTATTCTTCAGTTGGAATGGCGTACACGTTGTTCCCCCAACTACTCCTACCGTTGCCCAAACGGTATATGTTCCCGCCAGTGTTTGTTTACCAAAAGTAAGGCTGTCGCCGTCCCCGGTCTTGATAACGGGAGGGGACATCGGTGCCCCGTTTCGGTAGAGTTCATAATTAATATACACGCTAAGTGCCGGGGCGAAAGAGGATGATATCCATACATCTACACCCGCACCTCCGTTACAATAAGGGCCACCTCCACGTAACGTATCAAAAGCCGCTGCGATCACATTCTTAAAGTTCACATGCACAGTTAGATTACTAGCACTAATTGAATCCCGGCATCCCCCCGAGTATATTGTCCGGTCATAAAAACCATTGTGCGTAATGCCACCCCCTTGTGTATATAAAAGGCTGGAGGTGGTGGTCGTATCAATTGACAGGTTTGTCTTATAGAACGGCGGGTTGCAGCTATTGCCGTTAGGACAAAAGCCCCAATAATAAACGTAATTTCCATCTCCACCTGTAACAGGCGCTCCCTGCTGCGCGATAACTATTTGTGCCGAATCTGCCGGCACAAAACACTCGGATACTAAATAGATGTTATTGTTTTCAATGTTAGGATTCACCTGCACCGTTGCGGTTGTTGTGGAAGTGCAACCGCCCGGTGATGTGGCTGTAATAGTGAAAACCGTGGTTTGTATACTCGTTGTTTTATTTACCAAATTATATGACGGTATCGAAGAGCCGCTGCCGCTTGCCGGAGCTCCGGTAATATTCGTCGTATT
>DASQJI010000707.1:0-3813 GCA_035631175.1 Parafilimonas sp. | reverse complement strand
TGAAACGGGTTTGATCCCCTCCTGTGATGAAAATTAATTTTGCGTGTTCGGTGGAGTCGAGCCACGCTTTTTTGTTGACATCACGCTTCGTAAAATTGAAGTTCACGATCTTGTTGCTGCACACTTTTTCGAGGTCTTCCGAAATGTAATAAAATGAAGTATCCGGTTCTGTCGTAGCCATTGGAAGAACAACAATATAATCATTGGTGCGCAACTGCGCTGTGCTCACTAAAGAATTCATTAACTCATCTGATCGTGAGCCGCCGCCTATGATAAACAAATTGCCTTTCGGTTGGCTGAAAACATGTAAGCACAGCAATACCGCTGTGCTTACATGGAAAATTTTCTTTCTCATCGAGTAGTTTTTAGTACCCGTCGTTCTGTTTTAATATGTCCTTTCCTACGATAATGATCTGGTTAATCGGAATAGGGAGTACCAGTTCGTTTGCATCATAATCGTAACCATCCACAGATTGTCTCAGCCTTTTTACATCGTGAATACGTTCGCCCTCATGCGCGATCTCAAGATGCCTCTCCATTATAATATTGTTCAGCGTAATATATGATTGTGTAGTGGAAAGTCCGGAACGGGCTCTGATCGTTTCAATATCTTCAAATGGGGTGGCACCCACCGATGTTCCGAGCCGGAAGTTGCATTCCGCTCTTGTTACGTACATTTCGCCAAGCCTGACGATTGGAATATTCTTTGCATATTGCTGCCATTTACCACTGCGCCAAACATGGTGCGGATCCTCGTAAAAGAGCGCCAGGCGTGCATCGTCAGGTTCATACAGGTCAAGGTGTTTTTGTTCAATATCGACATCGCCCGAACGGCCTCCATATTGGGGTATTGACCAAAATAGATTGAAATCATTTGAGCCGTCTTGCTCACTCACCTGTACCGCAAAAATATCTTCGGAAGAATTTTCATCGTTATTGAAAGCCTCTGCGTACGTCGATGTGAGCGAGTATTCACCACTTTCGATAACCGTATTCGCTTCGTCGCGCGCTTTTGCGAAATCTTCCATTTGCAAATACACACGTGAAAGAATAGCGGCAGCGGCGTATTTCGTTGCGTAGAAACCATTCTCCTCCGGTAGCAATGATTCGGCTTCGGTAAGATCATTCAAAACACGATCGTAAGTTTCCGCGACGGTGCTGCGCGGCACATAATTCGCCTCAGTAATGCTGCCTTTTGTTGGGGTGGTCACAATTTGCACGCCCAAATTTGTATTTACGTCCCCGGCACTGTAAGGCTTGCCGAAAAATCTGACTAACTCAAAATACATTTCTCCCCGAATGAATAAAGCTTCGCCCTTTACCCTGTCCTGGTCTTCAGGTTTTACCACATCTATCGCATCGAGAATGTTGTTGCAAATATTGATCGCGGCGTAAGCATTATCCCATGTGGAGGCTACATAATCGTTGTTGACTAAAATCTGTTTTTCAAAGATCTGCCGTGGTTGTCCGTAAGTGCCGGTCCACGTTATTTCACCGTCGGCCCCCAGGAGCTCTGAATACAGTTGCAAGTCACCATTTAAGAGATAGTCCGTCGTCATGGCATCGTAGGCGCCATTCAATGCCTTTTTTACATTTTCATCTGTTGAAAATGCCTGGTCTCCGGGTATCGCATCGCTTGGAGAAATATCGAGTTTCTTATCACATGCAGCCAGGATGCAGCTTGCTATCAGTATATATAATATGTTTTTCATTTTTTTCTTTTTGCTTTTAGAAGGTGACGTTTAATCCGAACGAATAATTTTTGATTTGTGGCGGCGAATAAAAATCACCGCCCTGGTTTTCGTTACTTGACCGGTAATCTGTATTTACTTCAGGGTCCCAACCCGGATAATCTGTGAACGTAAGGACGTTGACTCCTGAAACATAAACGCGCAAAGAGTTTACGCCGATGCGTTTCGTAACGGTAGCAGGGAGCGAATAGCTGAGCGTTATGTTTTTTAATCTTACATAGCTGGCGTCATATACATAGCGGCTGGACGCTCCAATGCCGTTGCCTCCATACAATCTCAACTGGGGTGTATTCGTGATATCGCCCGGCTTTTGCCAACGGTTCAGCTGATCGGATGTTTGATTATCGAAGTAGTCAAAGCTCGAGGTCATGAACACGCCGCCGCCATTCATAACCTGGTTGCCAAATACTCCCTGGAATAAAAAACTGAACTCAATTCCTTTATAAGAAACAGTATTCGTCAGGCCGGCAAACGCATCAGGGTTTGGATCTCCAACCACAAAACTGGCCGCATTATTATAGTTATTCGTTGTCGTTTTTCCGTCTGCTTTGTAGTATAGCGCATCACCATTCGCAGGGTCGACGCCGGCGTACTTAGGTCCGTAGAAAACGCCTATACCTTCACCAACAACAAGCGCATTTAAGTAGCGGCTGCTTTCGCTGGGAACAATTTTGGTTTTGTCATTCAGGTTTAAGATCTTGTTGTCGCCGAATGTGACGTTGAGGCTGGTGGTCCATCTGAAATCTTTGGTTGAAAGGTTGATCGAGTTCAATACTATTTCAACGCCGGTGTTTTGCATAGAGCCAATGTTTTTTATCTGGTGTGTAAAACCGGAATTCGAGGGCACCAGCACATCATATAAAAGGTCGGTGGTCTTCCGATTGTAATAATCGAGTTCGCCGCTGAGCCGGTTATGAAAAAGGCCAAATTCAACGCCAATATCAAACTCCTGGTCCTTTTCCCAGCGCAGGTCGTTGTTGCCGAGGTCAACCGGGGCCAGCCCCGATGTTCCTCCATATGAAACTCCGCCGTAGGTGTTTTGTGCTATGAAATAGTCCAGATCATCGTTACCAGAAATGCCATAGCTTGCTCGTATCTTCAGGAAGTTGATAAGGCTTGAATTTTTGAGAAAATCTTCTTCCGATAATATCCATCCTGCAGAGGCAGCCGGGAAAAAACCGTATTTATCGTTGCGCCCAAAAACGGAAGATCCATCCACCCTGCCGCTGACATACAACAGGTATTTGTCATTGAACGTATAGTTAACTCTGCCAAAATAGCCAACGACCGCTTTTTCATTTGATACCGATGTACCTCCTGTAATTGTTCCTGCGCTCGCCAACTTTTGCAGGTCTTCTGTAGGGAAATCCTGGCCCTTTACATTTGCGTAATCATCGCTGTAATGTTCATACGTCATGCCGACTGTCGCGTCAAGATCATGTTTGCTTGCGAATAGCTTTTTATATGTGAGATAGTTATTCGTGTTATATAATAAGGACTTAAACCAATCTGATTCGCCATACCCGTTGATGCCTGCGCCATTCACTGTTTCTGGCCCGTAGTACGAATCATCATTCTGATTCAAAACATCAATACCAAATTCACTTCTGAAAAATAGCGACGGAGTGAAATTATACTGTCCGTACATCGCGCCGATATTCCGGTAAGAAATTGAATTAAAATGGCTGTTCTCAAAATCAACCAACGGGTTCGAATACGTAGTGACAGGCTCATTATATAATTCGCCGTTCTCATCCCTTACGGGTGTGATGGGGGACAATGCAACGATCTGTACCGGGTTTGAAAATTCATTATCGTAAGGCAGCCGCGCCGCATTCGTTTGTGAAAGGCTTAAGTTGAAACCCAGTTTGAATTTATCGCTTACGGCCTGGTCTAAATTTAGCCTTCCTGAGATGCGTTTGAAATGGTTGCCTATTACTATTCCGTCCTGGTTATCATAATTCGCACTCGCATAAAATTTTGTTTTGTCTGTGCCTCCGGATGCCGAAACATTCGTAGAATACGTGTGCGCGTCATAATTGAATGCAAGCTTTTGCCAATC
>DASQJI010000706.1:0-2270 GCA_035631175.1 Parafilimonas sp. | reverse complement strand
TTCAACCGGTCATTGAAAATTATGGTTGAAAATGACCTGTTGCGCTTTAAAGCATACATTGAAAACAAGGCTATGAGCGAAACGGAAATAAAAGTCTAGGGAAATTTTTTGAAAACTGTGTACCGTAATATTATTTCCAGGAGCAGGTACACCAGCGCGGCGGCAAGTAACGGCAAATATTTATCCGTAAACCGGTTGTAGCTCGTTACTTCAATTTTTGATTTTTCAAGTTGATTGATGCTTTGATAAATTTTCGCGAGCGCGTTATTATCGGTCGCATGAAAATATTGTCCGCCGGTTTGTTCTGCCAGTCTTTTAAGCAATGGCTCATTGAATTGTAGTTTTTTGTGCTGCACAACCGGGCCAAGCGGAGAATCTACCACCTCGTCCACTTCCTTTTCAGAACCGACACCTATCGTGTACACTTTCACGTTGTAATATTTGGCCATCTGCAGCGCAATATCAGGCGGGATCGTTCCGCCAAAATCAACCCCATCGGTGAGCAGGATAATTATTTTGCTTTTCGTTTTACTGCTGCGTAGCCGGTCAACGCTTGTGGCAAGACCACTTCCGATGGCAGTGCCTTCATCCTGCAGATAACCGCTTTCAATATTTTGTATCTGGTTCAAAACGGCGTCATGATCTGTAGTAAGCGGACAAAGGGTGAAGCTGAGATTGCTGAAAATGACAATGCCGATCTCGTCACCCGGACGATTTCTCACAAAATCCGCTGCCACGCGTTTTGACGCCTCAAGGCGGTCAGGTTCGAAATCTTTTTCAGTCATGCTCCCGCTGATGTCAAAGCACAGGATGATATCAATTCCTTCGCCGCCGGTTTGTGTTTCTGTAAATTTCTCCCGTGGTCTCGCAAGCGCAATCACAATACAAATAATAGCGAGGCAACGAAGTATAAAAGGAAGGTGCCGCAATGTGGTGCGAACGCTGCCCGCGCCTTTAACGAAATGAGTTGTTGTCACCAGCAACGAGGCCTGTTGCTTGTTATTGCGCCTGATATATTCATAGATCAGGACCGGCAGTAACAACAAAGCACCCAAAACCCAGCTATGTGCAAATTCAATATTTCGGTACCAGTCTGTCAGCATTCTGTGTAGATTGTTGTACGTATCCTTCGATTGAGCCGAGGCACGCTATCGTTTCTTTTAAGGCAGCCCTGCTTTCTTCAGCATCGGGCATATATTTCGCAAATTTTACGGAAGCATGCAGATCGAACAACTGCCTCATCTTCGACCGCAGATGCTGATCCTGCATGTACACATTCATGCGCGAAAATAATTCGCTTGTTGTTGCCTGCAGCGCCTTTACATGAAGCATCTCTTCAAAGTACTGCCGGCAAATAATATCAACGTCCGAATGAAATTTTCTTTTTTCAGCGACGGAATTGAGCGGTTGATCCTGCAATTCACGAAGTTTTTCTACAGCCCGCTCAAAGGGTGTTCCTTTCAAAACGATCTCGGGCTCGGGCGTGGGTCTTTTCTTTCTTTTTTTCAACACAATAAAAATGACGACGCCGGCAATGAGCAAAGTCGCTACGATGATCACAGGCAGCCAGTTGAACGTTGTGTTGACTTCAATAACGTCTTTTATCGGGTGATAGTCGTTCAATGAAGAAACGTCCACAGGGAGGACGGTCAAATACAACGGTTGCGTTGAAAGATTTATTTGTTTACCCGTTGTCTTGTCCTGCAAAACAAAATTGAATGGACCGAGTTGCCACCGTCCGGAATCGAAACCGGTAAGTGTAAATTTTTGTTCGTAGGAATTGAGGCCATTGACATTCACCGTGTCGATGTCGTTGCGTTTTACGATCTCCACATGATTCATTGTATCGCCCGGTGCCGGCCATGTAGAGACATACGTAGTTAGAGGATTCAGGTTATTTAGATTGAACTGAAGTGTTACCTGTTCACCGAGCAGGATCTTATCTCTGTCAAGCGCAGCAGAGGCCGATTGAGAAAAGGTTAACGTGGGAATTGAAAGGGCAAGCAAACAAAAAAATACGCTAAGAGTTTTTCTATTTAAGAGCACCGCATTAATTAACGACTCACCGTTGACTATTGACCATTGCCCATTCACCATCATGCTCTTTTCATAAAAAATTCCTGTAACGCCTTTACATAATCATCCCCGGTCGCTAGCTGAACGAGGTCTGCGCCCGCCATCCGAAAATTTTGCTTTGCATCCTCCTGTATTTTTTTATACTGCCTGTTGTAATGATATTGCGTTACACTGCTCTTCGTGTTCATCAGGAT
>DASQJI010000705.1:0-1743 GCA_035631175.1 Parafilimonas sp. | reverse complement strand
TCGCCAATCCAGGAAGGTTTAATGGATACAGTGATTCCTGCTGGGGCTTAACAGCAAGCGATGATAATCTGCATACGTATTCGGCGCATGAGCCGAATAACGACGACGGGGTTTTAACACCAACAGCAGCCCTGTCATCTTTTCCGTATACACCGGGCCAATCGATGGCAGCTTTGCAGTTCTTTTATTATAAACTGGGTGATAAGTTATGGAACAGTTATTATGGGTTCAAAGATGCCTTTAATCTTACAGAACCGTGGTTCGATACTGATTTTCTTGCCATCGACCAGATGCCGATCGTTGTAATGGTAGAAAATTATCGCAGCAGCCTTGTTTGGAATTTATTCATGAGCTGCCCCGAAGTGAAAAAGGGAATGAAAAAGATAGGTTTTCAGAGTCCTTACCTATAACAGAAACAAGCTGAGACCTTATGCTGTTCGTGCAAAATTACCCGCGGTTTGTGCGCCGACTGTTTTACTTTTTGAGCATAGCGCCGCAAGTATTTTTGTTCGGCGCCTGCAAGTCGCAACCGCAATCGACCGCGTATGCAGTCGCACGTACAACCGGTCTTTCAGATTCTGCATTGCTGGATACAGTTGAAAAGCAAACCTTCAAATATTTCTGGGACGGCGCCGAACCAAATAGCGGAATGGGTTGCGAAAGAGTTCATGTCGACAACCATTACCCCGAAAACGATCAGCATATCGTTACTACCGGTGGCAGCGGGTTTGGCATCATGGGTTTGATCGCAGGTATTGAAAGAGGATATATTACGCGGCAGCAGGGTTTGGAACGATTCGATAAAATTGTTTCGTTCCTTGAAAAAGCGGACCGCTTTCACGGCGCATGGTCGCACTGGATCGATGGTGAAACCGGACACGTAAAACCGTTTGGCAGAGTAGACAATGGCGGCGACCTTGTTGAAACATCTTTTCTAATGCAGGGCTTGCTTTGCGTTCGACAATATTTTAAAGATGGAAATGAAGCTGAAAAGAATTTAGCAGCAAGAATCGATACACTGTGGCGGCAAGTTGAGTTTGATTGGTATCGCCATGACCGGAACGTTTTGTACTGGCATTGGAGTTCCGATTACGGCTGGCAAAAAAATTTTCCGGTTCACGGTTATAATGAATGTTTGATCATGTATGTGCTGGCCGCGTCTTCGCCAACGCATGGTATACCTGCAGAAGTATACAAAGAAGGTTGGGCAGAAAATGGCCTCATCAAAGGATTAATAATTTACGATCATGACACGCTGCATCTTCATCACCAGGGCGATCCACAACACGGCGGCCCTTTGTTCTGGGCGCACTATTCTTATTTAGGTCTGGATCCGCATGGCCTAAAAGATCAATACGCAGATTACTGGAAAGAAAATACTACGCAGGCGCGGATCAATTATAATTGGTGTGCCGATAATCCGGAACATTTTAAAGGCTACGGAAAAAATGAATGGGGATTAACGGCGAGCTATTCTATAAGAGGTTACGCAGCGCATGCACCTGACGAAGAGAACGACCGAGGTGTGATCTCACCGACCGGCGCATTGTCTTCGTTTCCCTATACGCCTGCTCAATCAATGGCGGCGATGAAACACTTCTATAATGATCTCGGCGACAAACTTTGGGGGCCGTACGGCTTTTTCGACGCCTTTAGTGAAACAGATAACTGGTACAGGCCATGGTATCTTGCCATAGACCAGGGTCCGGAAGTTGTGATGATCGAAAATTATCGCAGCGGGTT
>DASQJI010000704.1:0-2791 GCA_035631175.1 Parafilimonas sp. | reverse complement strand
TGGAGAAAGCCAAAGAACAAATATTAAATGTGCTTTAGGAAATGTCCTTGAGAACATACACGGTCGTTGTTCTTCTGATCATGTTGTTACATGCATGTACCACACTGGATGTGTATGAAAAAACAGCTCCGCTTCCACGGCATGAATGGCAGAGTTCAAACAGTTTACCCTTTACATTCGACATACAAGACAGCACCGGTTATTACAATTTTTATTTCGTTATCCGGCACACAGAGTCGTACCATTACAACAATATCTGGATCAACCTGAACTTTGCTTTTCCAAACCAGAAACCACGCACCCAGCGTTTTAATATTGAATTAGCCAACGCCAATAACGGCTGGCTGGGAACTGCGATGGATGATATAATCGAGCAACGGCTATTGATCAACAAACAGCCACTTCACCTCCAACCAGGCACTTATCGATTTACCATACAGCAGATCATGCGGGAAGATCCCTTGCAAAACGTATTAAACGCCGGCTTGCGCGTTGAAAAAGTGGTGCGTTAATAAAAAAGTTTAGATACTTTAATCCCTTGCCTGCATTTTGCAGTAAATTGTTGTGGTGTTCGCGTGGCGAGCTATTAATATTTATAACAAAGATGTATCGATTATGCCAGTTCCTGAATTTACACAGGCGTTAACCAAAAATGCCGAGTACTTAAAACCTGTTGCCATTACGCTTACACAAGATCCGCAAGATGCGAGCGATTTACTACAGGAGACGATCTTCAGGGCGCTGGCACATAGTGATAAATACAGCATTGGAACGAATATCAAAGCATGGCTGTACATCATCATGCGGAATGTGTTTATCAACGATTTCAGGAAAAGAGTCAAACGTAACGTCATACCGGATTACAGCGCCGAAGATCTGTTGTACAATTCTCCACAAACTGCAACAGCGAATACGGCGATTTCCACGATCCGGATAAAAGAAATACAAGCAGCAATTGCAAAATTACCCGGCATCTTGAAGGCGCCGTTTGTTTTATACTTCGAAGGATTCAAATACAAAGAGATCTCAAACATGCTCAATGAGCCGATGGGTACTATCAAAAGCCGGATTCATTTTGCAAGAAAATTACTAAGAGCACAAGTTGAGCGTTTCTGAGCCCCACCAGTGAGAGAAAAAAATCTTGTAATAATTGGAAGCGGATTCGCCGGTCTTTCTGCTGCCTGCTTCATGGCAAAGGCGGGCTGGAAGGTTACGGTCCTGGAAAAACTTGAACAGCCAGGTGGAAGAGCAAGACAACTGCAGGCAGGCGGGTTTTCTTTTGATATGGGCCCGAGCTGGTATTGGATGCCAGACGTGTTTGAAAGGTTTTTTCAACAGTTCGGCAAAAGAGTTTCGGACTACTATGATCTTGTGCGCCTCGATCCTTCTTACAGAATTTATTGGCAGGACGATGCAACAGATATACCTGCGGACTATAACGATCTGAAGACCGTCTTTGAAAAATTAGAGCCTGGCAGCAGCGATCAATTAGACAAATTCCTTACCGAAGCTGCTTATAAGTATAAGGCCGGCATGCAAAAGTTGGTTTACAAACCCGGGCTGTCAGGTGCTGAATTCTTCGACGCCGATCTGTTGATGGGCATTTTACGCCTGGATGTTTTTACGTCTGTAAAAAAACATGTCAGTAAGTATTTCAAAAATCCGAAGATCCGGCAGATGCTTGAATTTCCCGTTCTGTTTCTCGGTGCTGTTGCGGAAAAGATGCCTGCGCTATATACACTCATGAATTATGCTGACATAAAAGGCGGTACATGGTTTCCTAAGGGAGGAATGTATAGCGTCGTCGATGCCATGTATCAACTGGCGGTTGAATGTGGAGTCCACTTTCATTTCAACCACGAGGTTTTGCAAATCGAGGTTGCGAACGATAATGCGAGAAGAGTGATCGCACGTGCTCATGGCAACAGACAGGAAGCTTACGAGGCAGATGTGATCATTGGAAACGCCGACTACCATCATATAGAAAGCAAGTTGTTGCCTGCTAACTCGAGAAACTATTCTGAAGCATACTGGAACAAAAGAGTGATGGCACCTGGTTGCATTCTGTTTTATGTAGGGTTGAATAAAAAGCTTCGAAATATTGTTCATCATTCCCTGTTCTTTGACACTTCTTTTGATGAGCACGCATCCGACATTTATACGACAAAACAATGGCCAGCCAACCCATTGTTTTATGTAAGTGCTACTTCATGTACTGATGATTCGCTTGCTCCGCCAGGGCACGAAAATCTTTTCTTTCTTATTCCTGTTGCCGCCGGCCTCGCCGATGACACTGACGAGCGCAGAGAATACTTTTTCAATAAGATTGTAGATAGATATGAGGCCCGCATCGGCGAAAGGATAAGGGGAAATATTGCATTTAAAAGATCGTTCGCTTACAGCGATTTTGTAAACGATTATCATGCTTTCAAAGGAAACGCATATGGTCTTGCAAATACTTTAAAGCAAACCGCGATCCTGAAACCATCCATGAGGAATAAGAAATTGAAAAATGTTTTTTACACAGGTCAACTAACCGTGCCCGGGCCAGGTGTGCCGCCTGCCATCATCAGCGGAGAAGTTGTAGCGAAGTATGTAATGAACGAATTCAGTTGAATACATCAATCGTGGCTATAGGCAACTTGCTCCGTGAAAACACTTTTCTGTGTTTGTCTCAATAACACGCCCTCCCGAATATCACCATGAGTTGAATAAAATTGTTTTCCTATCTTCATCCCGGATGCTGCCATAATTATTTTATATTTATTACAGTTATGAGTCAGTCTTCTTC
>DASQJI010000703.1:0-1613 GCA_035631175.1 Parafilimonas sp. | reverse complement strand
CATGGAAGCAAGTTATTTATAAATGATCCGCCGATATTGCTACAAATATCGGTTTTGCGGTACAAACTTACCAAATAGCTCCCCGGTTTCCGGTAAGCCGACAATAAAAATGTACTCCTATCTTAGAGCAGTGAAAAAGGAACAGGTCGTTGACTTTTATGATGCCTTTGTTGAAGAGCAAAGCAGGTCGGGCATTAACGACCGGCTATATTTCTTGCATAAGAGAATGTTGCAGTTTGGCTTGAAAAAAGACTCGCGGGTGCTGGAGCTTGGGTGTGGCATAGGCGCGATGACCTATCTTTTTTCAAAAACGGTGACCGCGGGATGTGTTGAGGCGATCGATATGAGCCCCGCATCGATCCGGTTTGCAACAACCAGGATTCGCAAGCCAAATGTTAATTTCCATGTTGCTGACGTTGTGAATTATAAGCCCTCTGGGCGTGAGTTTGATTTTATCACGTTGTTTGATGTGATTGAACACATTCCAATTGAACACCATGACGAGCTATTCAAAAATATTAGTGGTGTGTGCGGTGATCAAACGGTTATTCTCATCAACATACCAAGCCCAGGCTCAATAGAATATGACCGGATACACCAGCCGCAGTTGTTACAGGTGATCGATCAGCCGATCGAACTTGGATTTCTGAATCATGTGCTGGTTAACAACGGATTGGAACTAATATTTTTTGAAAGGTGCAGTATCTGGAATGAAGGCGACTATCATTTTTTTGTAGCGCGTAAGCATTCACCATTCAGCGAGATAAGTCTTGCCGGGAAACGCAACTTGTTACAAAAAGCGTTAAAAAAAATCGAAAGAACATGGATAAAACGGTTTTACAAGTATCCGCAGTGAGAATAGTTCAATTAAATTTTTCCAATTTATCGCCAGCCCTTACCTTTGCCTGCCCAAAATTCAGGGGTAAGAATAATTATGGCAAATCATAAGGCAACAAAAAAGGATACGCGCCAGGCTGACAAACGCAGGGAACGTAATCGTTACTACGGCAAAACCACGCGTAATGCTATCAGGGAATTAAAGGCGTCGAAAGACGACAAGGCTTACGGCGATACTTTACCCAATGTAATATCGATGATCGATAAGCTGGCGAAAAAAGGAGTGATCCATAAGAACAAGGCGAGCAATTTGAAAAGAAAACTTTCTAAGAGAAAAGCTGCTGCTACCGCATAAGATAACTTATTCGTTGTTGAATGATAAATTTCCCTCGCTCTGCGGGGGATTTTTATTTTGAGGCCGCACGTCGGAGTTGTTGCGCACAGAGCTAAAGAGATAACAGAGATTTTGTTTGCGCTTTGTGTTCTGTGTGAACCTCAAACCTCAAACTTCAAACCTCAAACTTCAAGCCTCAAACTCTCAGTCAATACGTCGCTCTCCCACCCGAGATATCAAACACAAATCCGGTATTGAAACTTGATTCTTTTGAAACGATCCATGCGGCGAGCGCCGCGACTTCTTCAACCGTGCCTAAACGTTTCATGGGAATTTTTGCGGTCATGTATGCAAGTTGTTCAGGGGCGGTGTTATCATTCATTGGCGTTTTTATCACAGCGGGTGCAAGGCCATTCACCGTGATCCCGGTTTCTGCATACTC
>DASQJI010000702.1:0-1858 GCA_035631175.1 Parafilimonas sp. | reverse complement strand
GCGGGTTTATTTTTCATGCGGATGCCTTCGATGCTTTCATCATTAAGATTTACGTGTGTGATCTCAATTGAGGCATCGTCGCGCACTGCTTGCGGGTTTACGCCAAACCCATGATTTTGCGTGGTGATCTCGCAGTGGCCGGAGATGATATTTTTTACAGGATGATTCAGCCCCCTGTGTCCATGGTGCATTTTAAAGGTTGGAATGTCATTCGCCAATGCGAGTAGCTGGTGACCGAGGCATATGCCGAACAATGGTTTGTCTTCCTTCAGCAATTCCTTTACGGTATCGATCGCATATGGCATAGCCGCCGGATCGCCCGGACCATTGGATAAAAAATATCCATGCGGATCAAATGCCTTCAATTCCTGCACTGATGTTTTAGCCGGAAAAACTTTCGCGTATACTCCCCTGCCGGCCAGTGATGTTAGGATGTTTTGCTTAACGCCATAATCAAGAACCGCAACTTTTAGGGGCGCATCGGCACTTCCAACTTCGTACACCTTGTCCGTGCTTACCATGCTCGCCAGTTCAAGCCCGTCCATATCAGGGACGTTATCGAGTGCCTTTCTAAGCGAATCGCGGTCCGTGATCTCGGAAGAGATGATGCAGTTCATCGCGCCTTTCGTTCTTATGTGAGCGACGAGCGACCGCGTGTCGATCCCTTCGATGGCTACGATGTTGTTGGCTTTTAAGTAAGCGTCGAGGCTATCCGTGGCCTGGTATCTTGAAAACCTTTCTTCAAGATTCCGGCCTATCAACCCCCGAATTTTCACGGACGTGCTCTCCTGGTCAAACTTGTTCACACCATAGTTGCCGATATGAACGCTGTTCATGATCAGCACCTGTCCATAGTAACTGGGATCGGTAAAGACTTCCTGGTAGCCGGTCATACCGGTGTTGAAGCAGATCTCACCCGTTGTGGTCCCGATCTTTCCGAATGCTTTACCTTGAAAAAAACTGCCGTCCTGGAGGAGAAGAAAAGCGCTTTGCTGAATTTGGGGCATTTTTTTGAAATGGTTTCAAAATGCAAAAGAAATATATCGTGTTGAAACTTGAATAGAAAGTTTTCCAGAGGGGTTCTGGAGCACAACGGACACTACGGACTCACAAAGTCCACAAAGGAGCGGACCTGGGTTTCGTGTTGTTCACAATTGAAACGAAAACGACATGACGCCTCAAGTCCTGTGATCCCGAGTGCTAATGACGAATCCCCAACACAAGTCACGTTGTGTCTGTGCCACGCTTCGTTCGTCGTGCTCCACTCTCCCCACTCCCTCTAACATTTCATTTTTAAAAAAAAGTGAAACTAATTACTGCTAATAAACTGCGTATCAACTTTGCACTCAATCAGAAAATTTTGGGTTATGAATAATAATAAGCTACCTGCCTTTGAACGGTTGTTGCTCTTTTCATTCCTGTTGACGTTTGGAATTCTTTTTTACCGTTGCATCTTTTCTGGCAGTTTCCATTATACATTCCTGCTATGGAACTTATTCCTGGCGGCGACTCCATACTTTGTAAGCAAGCAACTCGCTAAATGCAAAGACCTTAGTTTTAAGGCGGTGGTTTTGCTCACCTCCTGGTTGTTGCTGTTTCCAAACTCGCCTTACATTCTTACTGACATATTCCACTTTGCGCCGAAAGACAATATTCCTTTCTGGTATGATAGCCTGCTGTTTTTCTCCGCAGCATGGACAGGTTTACTGCCCGGACTGGTGTCGCTTGGAAAAGTGGAAGCATTTCTCTCGGGTCATTTGCAAAAATTCTGGATCAAGGCGTCGATCTTTTTTTGTCTTTTGTTATCTGGTTACGGCGTTTATTTGGGGAGATTTCTTCGATTTAATAGCTGGGATGT
>DASQJI010000701.1:0-9680 GCA_035631175.1 Parafilimonas sp. | reverse complement strand
AATTTTTGAACATAGATTTCAGTTAAAAATCAAACTCTGTTTTTATTACAACATATCCACGGGCTTTCATCTTCGCGTATTTGGCAGCATAGGTTTCTTTTATCTTCTCTTCTGAATCCTGGAAACGAAATACCGCGCGCTGAATTAATGCTGAATCTGATTTGAATTCAAGACCTACAGCGTCTTGAAACTTTTTTAAAACAATCGCCCTTTCATCGAGGCTGCCCGTGTAGGTCCTGTTCGTAGCGATCCAGATCTTCGTGTTTTTATGATCGGCAATCGAACAATGATCACAATCGGCGTCAATAAAGTAATATATTTTATCCGCGCTTGAGTCCACTTTATCCTGCTGCCCAAACACGAAAATCGGGCTGAAGAAGAGATAAGTGCAAATACACAGTACCGCCGCTGTAACCTCATTTCTCATTTTTCTTTTCACCTTGACTCCGCTTCGTGCACCTTTGCCTGAAGGAGAAACGAAGCGGATGTCGAGTCTGTTTGGCGAGAAGCCACGCCTCACCTGTTTATTCCTTTTCGCTAGTAACATATTCAGAATTGTTTACCGGAGATCTAACAGGACCTTTAGACCGGACAGGTTTTTACACACGATACTCGCTAAAACGAATAATCCGCGCGCGGTCTTACATTCACAATTGCGTATTCACAATTCACAATTCACAATTCACAATTGACATTTCTTCTCACTCCGTTCTCAGCGACTTCACTGGGTTCGCCAGCGCCGCCTTAATAGCCTGGAAGCTTATAGTCACTAACGCAATAAAAACCGCAGCTAATCCTGCAACCGCGAACACCCACCAGGTGATGTTGATGCGATAGGCGTAATCCTGCAGCCACTTATACATGATCCACCACGCCAACGGAGTTGCAATGATAAACGAAACGAGAACCAAAAAAAGAAAATCCCTTGACAACAGCAATAACAGGTCGCGGATGGAAGCTCCAAGTATCTTGCGAATGCCAATTTCTTTTGTACGCTGAAGAATATTATATGCGGATAATCCCAGCAAACCAAAGCAGGCGATGAGTATCGCAAGAGATGCAAAGAGCCCGAACACTTTCCCAAACATCTGGTCGGCGCTATATTGCCGGTTAAAGAAATCATCGAGGAAAAAATAATTGAATGGATCAGCTGGAAAATATTTGCTCCATGCCTTTTGCACTGCGGCGATGGTGCCCTTTACATTGTTTGTTTGGATCTTTAGAGAATATGCGCCCCTGCTGTTGGGAACAAGACGAAAGATCATCGGGTCGATCACTTTTTGCAAACCCTGGTGATGATAATTTGCAACGATCCCGGCGACCTTTACAGTGTCACCTCTTGAAATAATAGATTGGGTCACCGCTTTATTAAAATCTGTAAGGCCGAGGAGCCTTGCCGCTTCTTCGTTTAGTAAAACTGCCTTTTCATCGGACTTGAAGTCCTTCGAAAAATTTCTTCCTGCAAGGATCTTCAAGCCGTATGAAGGGATAAAATCGTAATCAATGCCCAGGTTATACAGTGTCACTGCCTGGCTATTTGGAGCCAGCTGGCGCGAGCTGTTCGTCCAGTAGATCTCTTCGCCCATGACATTCGTTGAAGCGGAGACATTTTTTACGCCGGGTATTTTCAGCAGGTCGGTTTTGAATGGCTGAAAAACATTTTGATAAATTGAATCAGTGATCGATTCGGCTCCTTTTAAAACAAGCGTTTGGTTGATGTTAACGCCCAGCTTTTGTTGTCGCATATAACTCACCTGCTGATACACAATTATAGTTCCGGCGATCAACACAACCGACGTTGCAAACTGCGCGATGATGAGAGATTTTCTCAGGATCAAACCGCCGCTGCTATTTTTGAAAACTCCTTTTAATACCGTCACCGGCTGAAATCCTGAAAGCACAAACGCAGGATAAATGCCTGCCAGCAAACTTCCTGCGAGAAACATCGCAAGGAAACCAAACCAATAATCAGAAGGCAAAGAAAAAGACAAGTTTTCGGTTCGGCCTGTAAACTGGTTGAACGATGGACTTAGTAAGTAAACGGCTGCTAACGCCAGTATACATGCAGCGAGGTTCAACAGAAAACTTTCGATAAGAAATTGACGGATGAGGTTTGCACGAAGCGCACCCAGCACTTTCCTCACGCCAACTTCTCTTGCTCTTTCCATCGATCGGGCAGTCGCGAGATTTATATAGTTGATCCACGCAATACCAATAATAAGAAACGCGATGAGAAAAAGGAATGAAACTGATTGCCCGTTACCGTTCACCTCCGCTTCCTGGTTATAATTCGAATACAGGTGTATATCGCTCAAAGGAATTGCGTGAATTTCGGCACGAACGTTATTTGTTTTTTCCCACTCCCGGTTGTTTATATATTTTTCGCAAAATGCCGGAAATTTTGCTTCCAGCTTTTTGTAGTCGGTACCCGGTTTTAGTTTGAGATATACGTAGAAGTCGTACCAACCGAGGGCTGTCTCCGTTGAGTTCGAAGTATCTCCAAAAGAGCGCAGAATGCTGCCCAACGTCGAATAAGACACGAGATGATTGATGATAAGATGCGAGTTGGCCGGAAAACTTTTAAATACGCCGGTCACTTCGAATGTGCGAGCGTAGTCGGACGTACGATTCACCAGCCTTTTTCCCAATGGATCTTCGTTGCCAAAATATTTTTTCGCTGTCTCTTCTGACAAAATGATTTTATCCGGTGCATCCAATGCAGTTTTTGGATTTCCTTCAGTCAGTTTTATCCCGAACATGCTCAAAACGGAAGCGTCGGCGAAGTAGCCTTTTTCCTCTTTAAATTTTAGATTTCGCGCATCGTTTGATAATACGACATCAGCATCTATAAGCCGGCAAAAATCTTCTACCTCAGGGTAATCTTTCTTCATCAATGGACCGAAAGCGGGGTAAGAGGTTGCAGATTTCCACGCGAGTTTACCCTGTTGATAAGAATCTAAGCGTAAGCGAATGACCTGCCCATATTGCGGCTCGAACTTATCGTAGCTTTTTTCGTAGGCGACGTATTGAAAAATAAGAAGACAGCAACCGATCCCAATCGCCAAACCAAGTACATTGAGTATCGTGTAGCCTTTTCGTTTTAATAAGTTGCGAAACGCAATTTTAAGATAGCTTGATATCATGGAGGATCAATTTACGATTTACAAATTACGATTTACGATTTACGATTGCAGATTGGCGATTGCAGATTGCAGATTTAGGCAACTTCAAAGTCACCCCACAAATAAAACAACCATTCACCATTCACAATGGTCACTCATTACTGATCACTCATCATTCATTCCATCATTCCGTTCTCAAACTTTTCACAGGATTCGCCACTGCAGCACGGACTGATTGAAAGCTTACCGTTACGAGTGCGATCACGATGATGGCAATAAATGGCAACACAAAAAATATCCATTGCAATTGAATGCGGAAGGCATAACTCTGCAGCCACTTCGAGGTACTTAGCCATGCAACCGGCGTGGCGATTATAAAAGCGATCACTAGCAACACAGCAAAATCACCGAAAAGCAATTTCAAAATGCTTGTCACTGACGCACCTAGTACTTTACGTATGCCAATCTCCTTCGTGCGCTGCAGCGTGGTGAATGACGCAAGGCCAAATAGACCCAGGCAGGCAACGAGGATCGCAAGGCTCGTAAATAAACTGAATACCTGGCCGAAGCGCTGATCCGCCTTATATTGTTCATCAAAATGGTCGTCTAAAAAGAAATATTCGAATGTGTTGCCGGGAAAAAATCTATTCCACTCTTTCTTTACCTGGCTGATAGTTGCCCCTGCATGTGCGGCTGTTGATTTTATGGCAACATATTGATGCGCGTCTGGCACAAGTCGAAAGATCAATGGTTCATACGCCTCGCGTAACGACTGCTCATGGAAATTTTCAGTTATGCCAACTATTAAATACTGCTCTCCCCAAAAATCAATTTTTTTACCGATTGCCTGTTCGGGTTTATCAAAGCCCAATTGTTGTATGCCCTTCCTGTTAAAAATGACAGCCTTATCGTCTGTTCCGAATTCTTTCGAAAATGCGCGGCCCGCAATTATTTTCAATCCATACCCTTTTATAAAATCATAATCGACGCCGATAACACGATATTGATTTTGCGTGGATTCATCCGCACCCACAAGCTTAATTCCTCCTGCATTCCATCCAACGGCCTGGCCCGGAATGCTGGTAGATACTGCGATACTGCTGATCGACGATTGATTCTGGAGTTCCTGTTTAAAAGCTGTCATCCTCTGCAAAAAAGTAGAATCATTGCCTACAACCGGCCCCGTTACAACCAAAGTTTGATCAATATTTATCCCGAGTGATTGATTGCGCATATACTGGATCTGCTGATAGACAATTACCGTACCTGTCAATAAAAACAGCGAAGCAGCAAATTGAAATACTACTAATGATTTTCTCAGGAATGAGCTTTGTTTAGTGCTGCCCATTTTCCCCTTCAATACATCTATCGGCTTAAAGCCAGACAATACAAACGCAGGATATAACCCGGAAAGAAATACACCAACAACGAACAAACCAGCAAGCGCGGACCAAAACCGAAAGTCTTTAAACAATGAAACCGAAAGGTGCTGGCCTGAGAGCTGGTTAAAGCCTGGTATGGCAAGGAACACCATGAACAATGCAATGACCAATGCAAACCCATTCAACAAAGCTGATTCGGATAGAAATTGAAAGATGAGTTGTTTGCGTTGCGAGCCAATCGCTTTGCGTACTCCCACTTCCCTTGCGCGTGTGATCGCACGTGCTGTTGCGAGGTTAATGTAATTTACCCAGGCGATAACAACTATAAAAAATGCGATCCCCAGCAACAGGTAAACAGTTTTTCCGTCACCATTTTCGCCGGGTTCCTCCATATAATGAGAATACAAATGAATATCGGTCAGAGGCTGCAAATGATAAACAACTGCGGCGTTGTACTTCTTCATGTCTTCCGCCGTAAATTTTTCAACGATCGGCACGAACTTTTTTTCGACAACAGCAGGATCTGCGCCTTTCCGCAATAACAAATAAGTAAGACAGCCGTCCCATTGCCATGCTGTTTCCGGCCCTTTTCCGGTAGAGTCTGTGGTCCACTTCACAAACGTTGAATATGATAGCAGTATGTCAGGCTTAAGTTGTGTGTTGACTGGTGGATCCTTATAAACCGCTGTGATCGTATAATTGGTGTTCCGGTTCAATTGTAACGGCTTGCCAACAACGTTCGTTGTGCCAAAGATCCTTTTTGCAGTGGTCTCAGAAAGCGCTGCAGTAAATGGTTCTTGCAAAGCGTTATTCTTGTTGCCTGCGACCAACGGATATGTAAAAACACTGAAGAATGAATTGGTGGCAAAGAATACTTTTTCAATTTTCAACGGTTGGTTGTTTACTTCGGTGGTTGCCTTGTCATCCTGCACAACCTTTACGTAGTCTTCTATTTCGGGTATTGCATTCTTGAACGAATTGCCTACGGCGTAAGCGCCCGCCGCCCACTGTGTGCTTAGTTTTCCCTTGTCGTAACGATCTTGCTGTACGCGATAGATCCGGTCTTTATTAACATGGAAATTCTCATAGCTCAATTCAAAAGATACATATTGCAAAATGAGTAAACACGCAGCAATTCCTATTGACAGCCCGAGAATGTTAATTGCCGAATAGATCTTGTGACGCATCATATTGCGCCATGCGATCTTAAAATAATTTTTTATCATGGTCATTTCGATTGCAGATTTTAGATTACAGATTTGCTTCAAACATCAAACATCAAAACCTCAAACATCAAACATCAAACATTCATCATTCGCTCCGTAACGCTGTCACGGGATTTGACACGGCAGCGCGTACCGATTGAAAGCTCACCACAAAAACGGTTATCATCAATGATCCCACTCCTGCGAGCGCAAATATCCACCACGACATTCCTGTGCGATAATCATAATTCTGTAACCAATTGTGCATAAAATAATATGCGAGCGGCACAGCAATGAAGAATGAGATCATGACAAGCATTACAAAATCTTTTGAGATCAGTTGCCAAACATTGAACACGGAAGCACCCAGCACTTTCCGAACGCCGATCTCTTTTGTGCGCTGCTCTGCTACAAACGATGCAAGTCCGAACAAGCCAAGACACGAAATCGCGACCGCCAGTATCGCAAAGAAACCGGCGAGTTTTCCAACGCGTTCTTCATTGTCAAATTTCTTCGCGTATTCTTCATCTGCAAACTTGTACTCGAAAGGTTGCTCCGGATTGAATTTCTTGAACACCGGGCCGATCTTCGCGAGTGCATCTTTTGCGCTCACAGAAGGATTGATCCGCATTATAACAACGTTGCCCGGGTCACTTGACAAGCTATATACCATCGGTTTCGGTTCGTCGTATGGCGACTGCATAACCATATCTTCTACTACGCCAATTACGGTCAACTGCTGATCCCACCAGGTTACGATCTCACCCACCGGCTTTTTCAAACCCATGAAATGCACTGCAGCCTCGTTTAAGATAAGCGCTGATGAATCTGTTGCAAAGTCACGGGAAAAATCGCGGCCTTCTTTAATTTTCCACCCAATCGTTTTACCGTAGTCATAAGAACCACTTCCGAACTGAAAATCGATAGAAAGATTAGGGTCTTTTCCTCTCCAACTCAGACCGCTTGTGCTGCCGTTCACGTCGGTTGGCGCACTACCCGCTTCAGCAATTGAAACGATTGCGCCGGTTTGCATGACTTCATCTTTCACCGCATTAAAATGATCATGGATCGCGGGAGTTATTGTTGGCACGCTAACCAGTCCTTCGCGTGAATAACCAACAGGACGGTTTTTTGCAAACTGAATTTGCTGGTAAACGATGATCACACAGATGATGAGCGTTACAGAAACAGTGAATTGCATCACTACAAGTATCTTTCGTGGAAGCGCAGCATAACGTCCTGCTTTAAATGTGCCTTTCAAAACTTTGACCGGACTGAATGAAGACAAATAAAATGCAGGATAACTGCCGGCGATAATGCCTGTGATGAGCATAAACAAAAGACACAATAACCAAAAACCCGGATTCTCCCATAAGATCGACATCTTTTTATCGGCGACCTGGTTGAAAAAAGAAAGTGTGAGCTGCACTAAAAGCAACGACAGCGCAAATGCAAAAAGGACTGTGAGTATTGATTCACTGAAGAACTGGAACACAAGTTGCCGGCGCAACGAGCCGATCGTCTTACGAATGCCTACTTCTTTTGCACGCGTTTCGCTTCGCGCTGTGCTCAGGTTCATGAAATTTATACAAGCCAGCAATAAAACAAACACGCCTATTATACCGAACATCCACACATACTGAATGTCTCCGCCCACGTTCACACCATTTTTATATTCGGCATATAAATGCCACCTGCTCATCGGGTCAAGAAACAGCGTTGGCTTTTTCTTTGCGAGCTGCGGGTTAACCTTTTTCAGTTTTGCATCCCTGATGTGCGCTGATGCCTGGTTTATATCAACATTGTCGTTCAGCTGTACAAAGAGCGAAGTGAAATTCGGCCTCCACGGATCCTCCATTGTTTTTAAACCGTCGGAGTTGTTGAAGAAAAGCTCCCATGGCGCGATGAAATCGACATCCGCAAAACTGCAGTTGTAAGGAAAGTTTTTGTACACGCCCGCAACTTTTCCATCCACATGGTTGTCGATCTTGAGTATCTTGTTCATCGGATCTGCGTCACCAAAATATGCCTTCGCAGCCGACTCAGACAAGAGTATCGACGAAGGATCGTTCAAGGCTTTTCGATCACCCTTCACCATCTGCAACGAAAACATTTCAGCAGCTTCCGGCTCGAAATAGCCACCGTTCGTGGTTAACTTCTTGTCTCCATATGCTACCATATGATCGCCCATCGATACGGCCATGGCAATGTGTTTGAAGTCGCGACCGTAGTTGGTGCGTAATTCATTTGCCAATGGGTAAGGCATACTCTTCCATGTTTGAACTTCCCCATTATTGGTGACATTTTGAACGACCATCGCGATGCGATCGTAATTGTCAAAATTTTTATTGAATGATATTTCGTCGTACATCCACAGACCAATAAGGATTGCCACCGCCATGCCTATAGATAAGCCGGTAATATTGATGAACGAATGAGCTTTACTCTTGCCCAGGGTCCGCCATGCGGTCTTAAAATAATTTCGAAACATGCTGATTAGCGATTTACGATTTAAGAATTATGATTTACGATTTACCATTGCAGATTGGCGATTGCACCTGCCCGACTGAGTCGTTCAGGCGGGGATTTCAGATTTTAAAAACGTTCAAACCTCAAACCTCAACCGTCAAACATCAAACGTTCAACTAATGATTACTCATCACTCATTTTCATCATTCCGTTCTCAAACTTTTTACAGGGTTCGCTACTGCTGCTCTTATTGCCTGGAAGCTAACTGTTGCAAGTGCAATAAAGATCACCAGTGCGCCCGCCATCGCAAACATTTGCCAGCTCAGGGTGATGCGGTATGGATAGTCTTGCAACCATTTATCTGCCGCAAGCCATGCTGCAGGTATTGCTATCAGTAAGGCCACGACCACTAATTTCACAAAGTCTTTCGAAAGGATCGTTACAACGCTGTTGACTGAAGCACCAAGGACTTTCCTGATGCCTATTTCTTTCGTTCTTTTTTCTGCTGACAAAACTGATAAGCCAAACAAACCAATGCATGAAATAAAGATGGTCAGTATGGCGCTGAACAGCATGATCTGTTTCCACTTTGCCTCTGCTTCATAGTTTTTAAGATTCTCATCGTTTTTGAAAACATAGTTGTAGGGATTCATCGGGAATAATCTTTTGAACGTAGTTTCTATGTATTTCAGGCTCGCGGTCTCGGTGTGGGGTTTTATTTTGATCAACGACATTCCGTATGGATTATCGGCCTTCATGGTGAACAATTGCGGCGCGATCTCTCTCGTTAACGATTCGAAATGGTAATCAGCGACCAGCCCGATCACCGTATATTTTTTGTTGTTGTACCAGAAATCAACCTGGTGCCCCACTGGATCTTTCCACCCGGCTTTTTTGGCAAAGGCCTGGTTGACCAAAATGGATTGAGAAGAATCCGATGGAAAATCCTTTGAAAAATTTCTTCCCTTCAGCACCTGGATCTTTAGCATTGGGATGTATGTTTCGTCAATTGTTTCATAAGCAAACTGCATCGTTGAATCCGCGTCCACTTTTGCAACGGTGCCCCAGCCGCCGCCATTCTTTGAAGCAACATCAACAATGTTTGGGCTCTTCAACAATTCTGCCTTAAACAATGCCGCTTGCTCACGAGTCAGGTTTTGTTTGTTTACCAGGACAAGATTACTATCGTCGTATCCGAGCTTTTGTGTAGTGAGATACCTGAACTGTGCATATATAGTAAACGTGGCAATGATCAAAAATGACGCGAGTGAAAACTGCAAAACCACTAAAGATTTTTGAAGATAGTTTTTTCCGGAAAGGTTAAACCTGCTATACAATGTTTGAACCGGACTGTAACCAGATAGAACCAAAGCGGGATAAAAACCAGCGAGCAAGCCTGTCGCAAGGAAAAGCGCCGTGTAACCACTTACCAGTTTCCAATCGAATAAATATGATAACGCCAACGCCTTATTTGAAAGGTCGTTAAACACCGGCAACGCAAG